>DAOUQR010000043.1 GCA_030625525.1 Pseudomonadota bacterium
GTTTCTTTTTCCCATAGCAATTGACATAAAACATTCATGTAGTAAGGATGTCGCTCAGTCACGGTAAATATTTTTTCCATTGACACATCACTCATCGATTTTTTCCATCTTGCTTTGGCAAGTTTTTGTAAATGGTCAACATAAACTTCTGTCTCCATGCGCTCTATATTAATTGTTTGGCATAGCCTATACAAAGGACGACCTTGATCACCAAACATCTGAGCCAACAAGCGCCGATTACTTCCAGAAAAAACATAGGTAATATTTTCACTTCGCTCTACTGCATGCCTTATCGATGCCTCAATGGAGTGATAATTTTTTAGTTGACTGATTTGCTGAAACTCATCCATAAAAATAACGGCTCGCCTATTGAAGTGCTTAGCCGTTTCATCTAGTTTTAATAATAAATCAGTGATGTCTTGTAGCGGACTATTTGACAAACTCAACGATAATCTCTGACCAAATGCTCCCACTGAGATTTCCGGCTTCATCTGCCTGAAGATGCTAATTAATTTGTCTTTCGCTTTTTTAATGCGCGGCAATAACTCAAAAACCAGACGGCTCACTTTTGAAACCAGTTGATCTCTAACATACTCTTCATTATATGCTGCTAAAAAATCAACTGAACAATAAGGGATCTTTATTTCGTTAGCGACTTTAATCACTAAACTTGTTTTGCCATATCTTCTTGGGGCCATCAGTACGCTGTGTTTATTAGACTTAACCCTATTAATTAAATAATTGCGCTCATGTTCACGATTAATAAATGCATCGCCTAATGCAATGCCTTCTGGAAAGTATTTAAGTGCATTCATCACATACCTTTGTATCACATGGTTTTATGTGATGACATCATATGCGATAAGATAGGATATATCAAGCATTCTGACAGCTCAATATAAATGCGGTCTCAAGCACCATTGACGGTAATCAACTCCACACAATAATCATCGATCGTTCGCGTGTCACCATCATGCGCGGCTGTGAATTGGGTCAGGCCTTAGGCCTGACCCCTGGAGGTCGATTTACTTAACTAATTCTAACAACATTTCATTTAAGCGATGAATGAACTGTGCAGGATTGTCTAATTGCCCGCCTTCAGCTAATACCGCTTGGTCGAATAAGATGTTCGTCATATCTGCAAAGCGTTCATCGTCGGCTTCAACTTGCAAACGTTGTAATAACGGATGTGTTGGGTTGAGTTCGAAGATGGGTTTGCTTGCTGGCATGGCTTGACCGGCGGCTTGCATGATGCGTTGCATTTCACGTCCCATGTCGTGTGAATCAGCGACAATACAGGCAGGTGAGGAGGTTAAACGATGGGTGATACGTACTTCTTTGACTTTATCTTTTAACACGTCTGTCACTTGCTTGATCACACTTTCGAATGCTTCTTCTTGTTTTTTAACTTCTTCTTTTTCTTGAGTGTCTTCGAGTTCACCTAAATCTAATTCGCCTTTGGTGACCGATGCTAAATGTTTGCCATCAAAATCAGATAAGTGTGACGCCAACCATTCATCGATGCGATCGCTTAACAAGATCACTTCGATGCCTTTTTTGCGGAAGATTTCTAAATGCGGTGAATTTTTTGCAGCCGTGAAATTTTCAGCCGTGATGTAATAAATCTTATCTTGGCCTTCTTTCATACGACTCACATAGTCAGTCAGTGAAACGGTTTGGGTTGCCTCATCTGTCTGCGTGGTTGCAAATCGTAATAATTTTGCGACTTGTTCTTTGTTAGCAAAATCTTCAATCGGACCTTCTTTCAAACATAAACCAAATTCATTCCAAAATTCTTGGTATTGCTCCGGCTTTTGTTTTGCCATTTTGTCCAACGAACCCAAAACGCGTTTAATACACCCTTTACGAATGGTTTCAACTTGTTTGTTGTCTTGCAAAATTTCACGCGAAACGTTTAAGGGTAAATCAGCAGAGTCGACTATCCCTTTAACAAAACGCAAATAGCGCGGTAAAAATTGCTCGGCATCGTCCATCACGAAAACACGTTTCACATACAGTTTTAAACCCTGACTGGATTCTTGTTGCCATAAATCAAACGGCGCACGTTTTGGAATATACAACAAACTAATATATTGGCTTTTACCTTCCACATGATTATGTGTCCACGCTAATGGCTCTTCAAAATCATGACTGATGTGTTTATACAATTCTTTATATTCGTCTTCTTTAACTTCTGATTTTTGCAATGTCCATAAAGCGGTTGCTTTATTCACTGATTCATATTCAGGTGCGGCTTTTTCAACTTTCTCTTCACCTTCTTCCACCTCAGCAGCAGGCTCTTCCGCTTTCAACATGCTGATAGGCCAATTAATATGATCGGAATATTTTCGAATAATATTACGCAAACGGTAGTCATCTAAAAATTCATTTTCGTCTTTTTTCAAATGCAAAGTAATTTCAGTGCCGCGAACAGGCTTAACAATGGTTTCTAATTGATATTCACCACTACCATCCGATTCCCAGCGCACACCTAAGTCAGCAGCTTCACCAGCTTTACGCGTTTTAACCACAACTTTATCTGCAATGATAAAGGCAGAATAAAAGCCCACACCAAATTGACCAATCAAATTGGAATCTTTTGCTTGCTCACCGGTGAGTTTGGATAAAAATTCTTTGGTTCCTGATTTAGCAATCGTACCTAAGTTAGCAACAACATCATCACGATTCATCCCAATCCCATTATCACGCACCGTAATTGTGTGTGCGTCCGAATTGAAATCAACCCGTATACCCAAGTCGGCGTCATCGCCATATAACTTATCATTCGATAAGGCTAAAAAACGCAGCTTATCTAAAGCATCTGATGAGTTTGAGACAAGCTCACGCAGAAAAATTTCTTTGTTACTATAAAGAGAGTGAACAACTAAGTGTAAGAGCTCTTTAACTTCTGTTTCAAACCCTAAGGTTTGTTTATTGGCTTCAACAGTCATCTTGATTACGTCCTCATATGTTTAATCAGTGTGACGCAATATAGTGGTTGGATTGAAAATTTCAAGTATACTCGGCGTATTAAAATCAAATGGGAGCAGAAAATGTCGCTCAAAAACACCGAAAACTCATACGGTGTTGTAACTAAGTGGCTTCATTGGACGGTATCCATACTGGTTATATCCCTCGTCATTGCTGGCTTTAGCTTCGATTTCATCAACGACAAACCGACCTTACATCAAGTCGTTATGTTGCATAAATCATTTGGTTTGATTGTTTTAGGATTAATGGTCTTACGCTTGCTCTGGCGCTGGCAGAATACTCGACCAACGTTGCCTGGCCCAATGCCACTTTGGGAAGTGATATTGGAGCGCTCGACGCACTTTCTCTGGTATGTGGTGTTATTGTTGATGCCGCTTAGTGGTTGGATGATGGCAACAGCGGCAGGTAAAGCACCCAATTTTTTTAATTGGGTCGCTCTTTCAATGCCCGGTGTTGCCAAAAATGATGGGCTCAAACATTTTGCTCATGAAACTCACGAGATCCTCGCGTTTGTTATTGTGGCCCTGTTTATACTGCATGTCGCTGGGGCACTCAAACATCATTTCATTAATCGCGATAACGTACTGCGTCGAATGCTATAAAGGCACTCGATTTATTCGGAATAAAACGAATCGATGGTAATTCCGGTTCGCTCGATTAGACGTCGTAAGCAACGCATCCCGTCGATCTGAATTTGTCGAACTCGCTCACGGGTTAAACCGATATCTTTCCCAACCTGCTCTAAGGTCGCACGTTCGTGACCTAACAGTCCAAATCGTTTTGAAATCACATCGCGCTGAACCATCGACAGCTGCAATAAGCATGTTTCAATCTGCTTACTTACCGTGTCATCTTCTAGTACAGTCAAGGGATCGACAGCAGTCTCATCAGGAATGGTGTCTAAGAGAGATTTTTTTTCATCATAGCCAACAGGGGAATCAACGGAAGCAATTTTTTCACCTAAATTGATAAAGCGTTTCACGTCTTCAATCGGCTTATCTAACATGTCGGCGATTTCTTCAGGTGTCGGCTCATGATCCAATTTTTGCATGAGCTGTCTCGCGGCTCGCATATACACGTTAATTTCTTTGAGTATATGGATTGGCAGACGAATAGTACGGCATTGATTCATAATACCGCGCTCAATAGTTTGGCGGATCCACCAAGTTGCGTACGTTGAAAAGCGAAAGCCACGTTCAGGATCAAATTTTTCAACCGCGCGAATTAAACCTAAGTTGCCTTCTTCAATGAGATCCAACATGTCCATGCCACGATTGATATAACGTCGTGCGATTTTAACCACTAAGCGCAGATTGCTTTCAATCATGCGTTTACGTGCGGACTCGTCACCTTTGATGGAGCGGCGAGCGAAATACACTTCTTCTTCGGCAGTTAACAGCGGTGAAAAACCTATTTCACTTAAATAAATTCGGGTTGCATCAACCGATTTATCCAATTGCCGCGTTGGATTGCGGACTAATTTGGGCGCTTTTTCGACCGCGGCTTGAGGTGCCGCTTCAACCACGTCATCTTCAACCACGTCATCTTCAACTAATTCAACCTCTTCAATAACAGCCTCATTCAGATTCATATCATCTGTCACTTCAATTTCAAACTCAGATTCCACTTGCTGGTTCATGGTCTCACCCTAGGTTTAGTTATCATCACTTTAAGTAGCGTTTTGGATCGACAGGTTTACCTGCTTTTCGAATTTCGAAATGCAATTTAACCCGATTCGTTCCGCTACTTCCCATCCTGGCAATCGCCTGTCCTGCTTTGACGTACTGTCCTTCTTTCACCAAATTACGCTCGTTATGACCATAGGCACTCAGGTAATTACTATTATGTTTAATAATAATCAAATTACCGTAGCCTGGTAAGCCATGACCGCTGTAGGCAACCCTACCTTTTGCGGTTGCTCGAATAACTTGGTTGCGTCGACCAGCGATATCGATGCCTTTGCTTCGTTGTGCTGGTGCATAGTTTCTCAATATACGTCCTCGAGTCGGCCACTGCCAGCGAGTCACTCGCGGCTTTACAGCTCTCACTCTTGCCTTATTAGACGCATATTTTCGAGAATAGTTCCCTCTAATATGTGATTTTTTTACTGTTTTTCTAGATTTTTTTGCTTTCTTTGCACTAACCCTTAATTTTTGGCCTATTTTTAACGCATAGGGTGCTCTTAAGCCATTGATTTTTGCAAGTTGACGATAATCTAAATCATAGCGCCATGCAATAGCGTACAGCGTTTCACCTTCGCGAACACGATGATAACCACGCGAATTGAGTGCTTGGTGCCAAGCCTCCGCCACCGGTGCTAATGCTGTCGGACCACTACAGGCCGATAACAGTATACATAAACAGAGCCACAGGATGCGCAGAACTCACCCCCTAAAATGATAAAAAAGGTAAAGAGCGAATAAAATCACGACACAAGCCCAACCTATCAAATCAATATAACGATGAATTCCCCGCTGTAATTTTTCACCACCCCACAACATTAATGCTGAGACGAGAAAAAAGCGTAGTCCGCGACTAACAATTGAAGCGAATAAAAAAGGCAAAAAGGCCATGCGCATCAAGCCAGCCGTGATCGTGAAAACCTTATAAGGGATCGGTGAAAATCCAGCAATGAACACCACCCAAAATCCCCAGAGTCGAAACCAGCTTTCCACCTGATGAAAACTATCCATATAGCCAAGGTAAGCGAGGTAAGGCTGAATAATTTGAAAAAAGAATACGCCTATGAAGTAGCCAAAAATCCCACCCAATACTGAACATAAGGTGGTTAACAAAGCAAAGTGCCAAGCTTTTTGCGGCTTTGCTAAATTCATACTCATTAACATGACATCCGGCGGGACAGGAAAAAACGATGATTCCGCAAAACTCACACCCGCAAGATAGTACGGCGCATGAGGATGCGCCGCCCAACGTAAAACTTTTTCATATAACCACGAAAAAATTCTCACCTGCTACCACTCCAAATTGGCCATCCACCCAGACAGCTGGTCGAAAGAACTGTAATGGGTTAAATCTAAATGCAATGGTGTCACGCTGATTTTTTTGTTTTGGACAGCGTGAAAATCGGTACCCGGTCCTGCATCTTGCTCGAGTCCCGGAGGACCGATCCAATAAATTGTATTACCGCGTGGATCCGTTTGGATAATGGTGGGCTCTGCAATATGGCGCGTTCCTAAACGGGTGATTTCAATGCCCTGAATTTCAGAAAGAGGAATATCGGGTACATTAACATTTAAAATCGTATGCGCGGCGATAGGCTCCTTATCTAAACGCTGTACCATATTTTTCACAATAGTCGCTGCTGTATCATAATGTTCGGGCGCATCACCCACCAGTGAAACCGCAATCGCAGGCAACCCCAAAAACCGCCCTTCCATCGCGGCCGCAACCGTGCCCGAATAAAAAATATCATCACCTAAATTTGCACCGTTATTAATACCGGAAACTACGATATCAATTTCATCTTCAAACAAACCCGTCATCGCTAAATGGACACAATCGGTCGGCGTGCCTTCGACACTGATATGACCATTCGGGTTTTCTCGAAGACGCAAAGGTCGCGTCAAAGACAACGAGTTACTTGCGCCACTACGATTACGATCAGGTGCTACCACTCGTATTGTCGCAATAGACTCCAGTGTACTAGCCAAAGTTCTAATCCCAGGCGCCATCACACCATCATCGTTACTCACTAAAATCCGCATTATTTATTCCTTATGCTATGCTTTATCGCATGTGATTATATGTAAAACATGAGTAGATGATACGTGAAATGTAAATTAGATCGACATTTTTATCCTTCTGGCGAAAATTCTAGCTTTAATTGCCATGAAATGCGCTTTTCTGAATACGCCACACACATGCGTAGCATTATCGATAGAACACGTGTTGATATAACTCGCGACAATCGCGCGACGATCATTGAGGCAAATGCACCGCACGAATATATCCCCAAAGACACTGATGCAGCCAAACCTCGTGTTGGAGTTTTGTTATTGCATGGATTGTTTGACTCCACCCTATCCATGCAAAGCCTCTTTAATCATTATAAAAGCAAACAATATTATGTGCGTTCATTATTATTACCCGGGCACGGCACGCGTCCCGGTGATTTGCTGGATATTGATTTGCGCGAATGGATTGCTGCGACTCAATATGGCATCGATAGTTTTCGTAATATGGTGGATAAAATTATTGTGGTTGGTTTTTCCACCGGCGCGGGTCTGGGTATGTACCTCAGCATTTTAGGTGCCCCCATTGATGGATTAGTTTGTTTTGCACCCTCTATTCGCATCATGAATCGTTTGGCCTATTACGGTCACTGGCATAAACTGCTGAGTTGGAGTTGTGATCGCTTCAAATGGTTTTGTATCACCGACGAGTTGGATTACGCGAAATATCAATCCTATTCGTTTAGTGCCCCCTATCAAGTCTCTCTTTTGAGCAAACGTATTCTCGCTTATTGTGATAAATATACGATTCAAGTGCCGCTTTATATGGTGATATCCGAAGACGATGAAGTCGTTACCTATAAAGATACCGTTGATTTTTTTCAACACCAATTGCACCCCGATAGTCATCTCACCGTCTACACTAACCAACCATCTCAGTATCATGACAAACGTATTGAAACAATTCCCAGTGCCAATCCAGAAAAAAATATTTTAGATTATT
>DAOUQR010000193.1 GCA_030625525.1 Pseudomonadota bacterium
ATAACGCGATCACCGGTTTGGATCATTTTAAAATCAGCGATTGCCTTACCTGTGTAATGTAATAACTTAGTTCGAATTTTTGAATCAGCCATAAAACAGCCTAACTACACCATAAATTTGTACATTTTATTTCTTAGCTACCATGGAGGAAGCGTTTTTCTGACTGGTCACACTGGTTGATGTCTTCTTTTCATTTTTCGGATTCGATTTTTTTTGTTTATCTTTTTGATCTAATTGCTTTCGCAAGGTTTGTGCATCCATTTTATTGCCAGACGTCGCTGATGTCACTTTACGATAGAGCCAGTCATTTAATTCTTGTAAGTCTTTAATTTTTAAAACACCCGCAGCATTTTTTAAATTCAAAATATCATTCATGTAGGCATACGTATCACTCGCCAAGATCCGTTGAGAGTCATACAAATTACGTTGTGCTTCCAAGACATCTACAAAGGTATTGGTACCGACTTTAAATGCTGCTTCCGTACTTTCAAGTGCGCTTTGAGCTGACACAATAGCTTGCTTATCCGCTTCAATTTTACCGATACCAGAAATAATATTATTATAAGACGTCCGCGTTGCAACAACTGCGGTATTATAAGCATCATCAATATTAGCAAGTGACTGATGGTATTGTTGTTGAGCTTGTCGAGTCTTCGCAATGGTTAAGCCACCTTGAAACACAGGGAAGGCCAATTGAAATTGAATGGCCGAGGTGCGCAAATCGGTTCTGGCAAACCCGGGTGTTTTTCGACCAGTATCATTATAAACACCTTGCAAATTTAATGCAGGGGCATTTGCTGCTGCTTGAAGCCGAATATTTTTTCGGCTAGCTTTTGCTATAAATCGTGATACGACCAAAGCTTTATTGCGCACACTTGCCAAATCTACCCAGCGCTCCACATTATTAGGGTAGGGTGGTTTTAAAGGCACAGAGTCAGGTAACGTTTTTAAGCTGGTATAACGTTTGCCAGTGATTTTTCGTAACTCTTCTTTATTATTTTTAACGGAATTTTTTGCAGCGATCATTTCGGCTCGAACTCTATCATAGGAGGCTTGTGCTTGATACACAGTTGTGATCGCGTCTAAACCAACTTTAAAGCGTTGCTGTGCTTGGTCGAGCTGTCGTTCGTTTGCGCGTAATTCGGAGCCAGTGAATCGGACATTATCTTTAGCCCCGAGCACATCAAAATAAGCTTTGGCCACACGTAAAATTAAATCTTGTTTCTCCGCTGCATAATTAACACGAGCGGCACGAATTTCATTACTGGCGATACCGATACTCGTTGGGGCTTGAAAATTAATCAAGGCTTGTGTAATGGTTGCTTCAAAATTGTGTGATGTTGCGTATGAAACTCCACTAGGTGCTGCAATTGGATTAGCAATCTCGTTAACAAGTTTCGTTCTAGCGACGTTGCCATTTAAATTAATTTGCGGCAGTAAGGCAGCACGTGCTTGTGGGAGTTTCTGTAAGTCAGCAAGTAAGGTTGCACCAGCGGCTCTAATCACCGGATCATTTTCGACGGAGTCATGAAAGGCATGCATGAGATCCGTGCCCAGGCTTTGTGTAGAAAGTAGTACAACAGCAGCTGCGATACTTATCAATTTACATTTCATCGAATAGCTCCTTAATAGGTGACTAGAATTCAAATTTCGGTTTATGGGGCGCATTGATCAACGGGATTAAATGGGTTTCAAATAATTTTTTTTCATCCCAGGTATCGGTGTTTGTACGTGTAAACACCGTCGCACACATGTTGGGAGCATCACCTAATACAACAAATAATCGGCCACCGACACGTAAATTATTCAAAAATACTTTGGGTAGCAACGGCATTGAGCCGGTAATAGCAATCACATCATAAGGGGCATCTTGATCCCAGCCCTTAGAGGCGTCAGCCGTTTCTAATTTAATATTATCAATCTTTTGCTGATCTAATCGTTGACGTGCGCCATGCGTAAATTCATCGAAAATATCAATGCTGACAACAAATTTAGCGAGCTGAGCTAATAATGAAGTCATATAACCGGTACCCGTGCCTATTTCCAACACATTTTCAGTTTTTTGAATATTCAAAGCTTGTAGCATATTGCCTTCTTCTTTAGGCAGCATCATTTGCTGGTTATTTGCCAGTGGTATACACGTATCAGCGTATGCAACGCTTTGATAAGCCGTGGGTACGTATTGTTCACGCTGTGAATTTTCAATGATTGCTAAAATGTGATCATCCAGCACGTCACAAGCTCGTATCTGTTGCTTGAGCATGTTAGTGCGTGCAGTTTCAAGATGGCTAGTCATGCGTCGTATAACCTTCTGAATGGTTAAGAAATTTAAGGGTTGAAGATTAGCCAATTTAGCGACAATGCACAAGAGTTGGCGCGTAATTAATTGCTGGGTATACTCCGCCCCATGAATAGAATGCAGCAATTAACACAATGGTTGAGTGAATCGCTTGATTTGCCCACAATCGAACTACGGCCTTTGGCAGGCGATGCGAGTTTTCGTCGCTACTATCGAGTGGATGCCTCAGGCCAGTCTTATATCGTGATGGATGCCGAGCCGACTCATGAAGACTGCGAGTCCTTTATAAAAATCGCAGGATGGTTGGAACAGGCGAATATTTTGGTTCCACACATTCAAGCGAAGGATTTGCAGCATGGTTTTTTACTGTTGAGTGATTTGGGTGATGAACTTTTGTGGCGTAGCCTGCAGCAAGGTGATGTTGATAGTCTTTATCGTCGGGCAATGGATATATTGATTCAAATGCAAGTCGAGCTTCAGGCCGTTGCACCGACATTACCCGCCTTTGATGGTGATTTTATTCGTATGGAATTGCAACGTTATCCTGATTGGTATCTAACACAGGTTGCCCAACATGCGATCACTTTGGAAGAACAACAGCAATTTGAACAACTCACACAGCAATTAATTGATATCGCAGCTGAACAACCGCAAGTTTTTGTTCATCGGGATTACCATTCACGAAATATTATGCGACAGCCCGATAGCCAACTGGCGGTTATAGATTTCCAAGATGCGGTCTATGGGCCTATCACTTATGATTTAGTGTCGTTACTGAAAGATTGTTATATCGCTTGGCCGTTAGTGCAAATTAAGCGCTGGGTACATTATTATTATGATAAAGCTATTGAAAATGGCCTCTTAAACGATGTGAGTTTCGAGCAATTTTGGCTTTGGTTTGAATGGCAAGGTGTGCAACGTCATTTAAAAGTCATCGGAATTTTTGCGCGCTTGGCGAAACGTGACGGCAAAAAACAATTTCTGCAAGACATAACACAAGCGCAACATTATATGGATGATGTCCGCGATCGCTACACAGAATTACAAAAATATTCAATTGCGTTTTGTGTGCCCGCCGATAATCGTTTATAATTCGCGCATTACTATATTAGGATCAAACCATGAGCGTTGTTCAAGAAGCCTATTCTGCAAGTGATAT
>DAOUQR010000229.1 GCA_030625525.1 Pseudomonadota bacterium
GCTTCGCGTAAACGTTCTTGACCGGATTGAACGGGGCGAATTTCACCTGCTAGACCGATTTCTCCAAATATAATGCAGTTATTGGATAATGGACGATCACGTAAGCTTGATATGACCGCAGCGATCAAGGCTAAATCTGCCGCAGTTTCTGTGACGCGCACACCGCCAACAACATTCACAAAAACATCTTGATCGAATGTCGGAACGCCACCGTGTCGATGCAGCACCGCGAGCAACATTGCCAGACGGTTATGTTCCAAACCGACGGTTACTCGACGTGGATTTCCCATATGACTCTCATCCACTAAGGCTTGCACTTCAACCAACATTGGACGCGAGCCTTCCCAGGTTACCATCACCGCACTGCCAGACACTGGCTGCTGATAGCGCGATAAAAATATTGCAGAAGGATTTGTAATTTCTTTTAATCCTTTATCCGTCATTGCGAAAATGCCAAGTTCATTGACAGCGCCAAAGCGATTTTTAATGGCGCGAATAATTCGAAAACGACTACTGCTATCCCCTTCAAAATATAAAACCGCATCCACCATATGTTCTAACACACGTGGACCGGCCAGCGCTCCATCTTTGGTCACGTGCCCAATTAAAAATAATGCGGTGCCCGTTTGCTTTGCGTATTGCACTAACTGTGCTGCTGATTCACGCACTTGCCCCACACCCCCTGGTGCAGATTGTAGATGTTCGGTATACATTGTTTGAATCGAATCGATAACCATCACGCGGGGTTGTTCTTTATTCGCGGTTTTAATAATTTTTTCGACTTGGGTTTCTGCTAACAGTTTTAATGAGTCTGCTTCTAGGCCTAAACGTTTTGCGCGTAGCGTAATTTGTTGTAAGGATTCTTCGCCGCTAATATACAAGACGGGATTATCTTGGCATAAGTGTGTTAATGATTGTAAAAGTAAGGTTGATTTACCGATACCTGGATCACCACCGATCAACACCACTGAACCATACACCAAACCGCCGCCTAACACGCGATCAAGCTCGCTTAACCCCGTGGCTAATCGTATTTCTTTCTGCAAGGTAACATCGGCTAAACGGATCACTTGATTGTCTTGCTCGGCTGCATAACCACCAAAACGTCCGGTGCGTTTGGTGACAATAATTTTTTGTTCGGTAATACAATTCCAAGCTTGGCAATCCGTACACTGCCCTGACCATTTTGGAAATTGTGCGCCACATTGTTGGCAGCTGTAGAGAGTTTTGGTTTTAGACATAAAAGATCTTCCATGTTTTCAGTGTACAGGGGTCAGGCCTAGCCTCATTTCTGGATCCCGCGGTAAGTGCCAGTAGGGTGCAAGCCGCGGGATGACGAGCTTAGCCGGCCTGACGAGCTTAAGCCGGCCTGACGAGCTTAGCCGGGCTGACGAACTTAGCTGGGCCTGACGATGCCTTTGATTTATTAATTACTTTCAACAATTTTCCATGAGCCGTCGGCTTGATGGCAGGCCGTTCCATAGGCTTGTTGTTTGCGGCCACCGATGTTGACATCCATATTGAATTCGCGACACGGTGTTCCTGCGCGTGATGTATAAACAGGTTTTGGACGTACGCTATATTCATGCTGTGTTTTTTCATTGGTCCAATGTTCTGGACGACCGGTGTCAAACGAACGTGCCATTTGCATCCGATCTACGGTATCCATACGACGACCAATGGCTGTTCCAATCATTGAGCCGGCGAGTGCGCCGACAGCAATGGCTACGCCACGACCTGAACCTCGACCAAATCGGCTACCGACTAAGCCACCGATAAGACCACCGGTGATAGTCCCCATCGATTGGTTATTCAACGCACATCCGGCGAGATTAAATAAACTTATAGAGATAAGACAAATTGAAATGAATTTTTTCATCTTTAGAAATTCCGCTGCTAAAAAAGTGGGGGCAATAATAACACAGCCTATTGCAAACATGAATCCCTGCGGATATTAGGCAGCAATTATAAATATTGATGGCCAATCTCTGTGAACGTTCGGTGGTAAGTTGTATCACGCAAACAGTGTGACACAGGCGGTGTGATATGCCAATAACTTCACTTTGAGCGGAGTCTATCGGTGATGTGAGACATGATTTCGTAAGGAATTGTGCCTGCGTGTTTGGCGAGGTGTTCTATCGGCAAGTTTTTTCCGCATAACTCAACCGGATCACCGACTTTCACATTAATATGCCCACGCAAATCAACCGTGATCATATCCATGGAAACACGTCCAGCGAGCGGCGCTAATTTGCCATTGACTAAAATAGGTGTGCCATTTTCAGCGTGACGAGGGTAACCGTCGCCATAACCAATAGCAACAACACCGATGTACATATCTTCAGGGCAAACATAAGTGCCAGCGTAACCTACGGCGTCGCCTTGACGACATTGGCGAATAGCGATCAACTCGGAGGTGATCGACAAAACTGGTTTTAAGCCGTGATCCCTTGCAATTTGATCATCAAAAGGAGAGACGCCATACAACATGATTCCGGGTCGCACCCAATCCGCATGAGCCAAAGGCCAAGCGATAATGCCGGCCGAATTTGCTAAACTTCGATCACCGGAAATGTTCTCTAAGCACACGTTAAAATCAACAATTTGCCGTCGCGTTGTTGTCTTATCCAATAAAAATGCATCGGGAAAATGTGTGAGATAGCCGATGACTTCTATAGCCGGCAGATCGGCTAATAAGGCTTGAACTTGAGCTAACATGTGAAGACTAAAACCCAGGCGATTCATACCCGTATCTAGTTTGATCCAAATTTTAAGAGGCAGCGCACTTCGTTTTTCACGTAAATACTGCAATTGATCCATGCAATGGATCACGAGAATAAATTGATGCTCAACGATTAAATCAATTTCATCGGTCTCAAAAAAGCCTTCCATTAAAACAATCGGCTTATCCGCGCAATGTGTTTTTAAGATGAGCGCTTCATCAATTGATGAGACACCAAACATATCTGTGCCTGCCAAAGCAGGAGCAACTTTATCAATACCCAAACCATAGGCATTGGCTTTCACCATCGCGATCACTTGAC
>DAOUQR010000083.1 GCA_030625525.1 Pseudomonadota bacterium
GATGTGGTCGATAATGATTGGATCGGGGCATACAACACTAACGGTGGATTAACCGCACGTGCAGTGGTCAGTCAACGCGTTCCAGAAGGAATGGTGATGATGTATCACGCGCAAGAAAAACTTGTCAATGTTCCTGTGAGTGAAGCGACCGGGTTTCGTGGGGGTATTCATAATTCAGTTACACGTACCTGTATTAAACCAACCCACATGATCGGTGGTTATGCTCAGCTTTCTTATGGATTTAACTACTATGGTACGGTTGGTTCTAATCGTGATGAATTTGTGATTATACGCAAATTGCGTAAGGTAGAGTGGATGAACGAAGAATCTGTAGCAGCAACGGAGGATAGCCAATGAAGATCCGAGCACAAATAGGCATGGTGCTAAATTTAGATAAGTGCATTGGCTGTCATACTTGTTCTGTCACTTGTAAGAATGTTTGGACCTCTAGAGAAGGCGTTGAGTACGCTTGGTTTAACAATGTCGAGACAAAACCTGGCATTGGCTATCCGAAAGAATGGGAGAATCAATCGAAGTGGAATGGCGGTTGGGAGCTATCTAAAAAGAATAAACTTCGATTAAAATCAGGTAGTAAACTAAAGATTTTAGCAAATATTTTTGCTAATCCTAATCTTCCAGAAATTGATGATTATTACGAACCCTTCACTTTCGATTATCAACATCTTCATAACTCACCTGAAGCTAAAACGCCGCCAGTGGCGCAGCCTATTTCAATTTTGACGGGCCAGAAGATGGATAAAATTGAATGGGGCCCAAATTGGGAAGAGATCTTAGGCGGTGAGTTTTACAAACGAAGCAAAGATAAAAACTTTGATTCGATAGATAAAGAAATCTATAAAGAATTTGAAAAAACTTTTATGATGTATCTGCCTCGACTTTGCGAACATTGCTTAAACCCTGCTTGTGTTGCTGCCTGCCCATCTGGTGCTATCTATAAGCGTGAAGAAGATGGTATTGTGCTCATCGATCAGGATAAATGTCGCGGCTGGCGTATGTGTGTCAGTGCTTGCCCGTATAAAAAGATTTATTACAATTGGAAATCTGGAAAATCTGAAAAATGTACTTTTTGCTATCCGCGTATAGAGGCGGGGCAACCTACCGTTTGTTCTGAAACTTGCGTTGGACGTATTCGTTATTTAGGTGTCTTACTGTACGATGCGGATCAAATTGAAACCGCAGCCAGTATGTCAGATGAACAAGATCTTTATCAAGCACAGCTGGATGTATTTTTGGATCCGCATGATCCTGAGGTTCTTGCTGAAGCACGCAAAGAAGGGATCCCTGAAGCTTGGTTGACGGCGGCGCAAAAATCACCTGTTTATAAAATGGCGATCGATTGGAAAGTTGCATTCCCATTACATCCAGAGTATCGAACGTTACCAATGGTATGGTACATCCCACCACTTAGCCCAATTCAAAGTGTGGTCGATAGTGGACTGATGCATATGCAGGGTGAGATCCCTGATGTTCATAAATTACGGATCCCTGTAAAATATCTGGCGAATTTACTGACGGCAGGTAAGGAAGCCCCCATTGTTCATGCGCTAGAACGAATTTTTGCAATGCGTGCGTTTATGCGATCTAAAGTGGTCGATGGCAAACAGAACATGAAAGTGTTGGAACAGGTCGATTTAACAGTCGATCTGGTTGAAGACATGTATCGTTACATGGCGCTTGCCGATTATGAAGACCGTTTTGTTGTCCCTTCTAGCCATAAGGAAAATGCGACTGATGCATTTTCAGATCGCTCTGGCTGTGGTTTTGAAACCAGTGGTGCCACAATCTCGATCCCTTTGAGTCAGGTAAGACCTCGTAGTAAAAATCTTTTTGGTGGGAAGTAAATTATGACGAATAAAACGTTTAAAATCTTGGCGCTACTTTTAATGTATCCAAAAGCTGAACTTGTCAGTGAATTACCACATTTTTTAGATGTGCTTGCTGATGAAGCCTTATTAACTCCAGAAGATCTGCAAGCAGTCACTGTGTTAATTACAAAACTACAGCAAACTGACTTGTTAGAATTACAAGAAAATTATGTTGCTTTATTTGATCGAAGTCGCTTGTTGTCGTTGCACTTGTTTGAACATGTCCATGGCGAATCGCGTGACCGTGGACAAGCCATGGTCGATTTGGCTGCTTCATATCAAAAGGCAAATTTAGCTTTAAAAGACGGCGAGTTACCTGATTATTTACCTGTTTTTCTGGAATTTGCATCAAGCTTGCCATTAAAAGAAGCGGCTGTTTTATTAGCCGAACCCATTAATATTTTGGCCACGCTAGAAGCGAGATTAAAAGAGCGACAAAGTGCTTATCAATCGGTTTTTAGCGCGATACTCAGTCTTGCCGATGGAGAAGCGGATCCTAAAATTATCGAGCAAACTTTAGATAACGATAAAACGCAAGAGTCTGAACTTGAAGATCTTGAAGAGCTTGATAAGCAATGGGAAGAACGGCCGGTAACTTTCGGTGGAGAGGGTATGGGTTCTGATTGCGGAAGTTGCAGTTACTCAGAGAAACAATAAGGTCTTTAAGGAAAAATTATGCAGCATTATATTAATCAACTTTTATTTGGCTATTATCCCTATATTGCCACGGTAATTTTTATTCTTGGTTGCCTTGGGCGATACGAATATGTGCAGTATGGTTGGCGTTCCGGCTCAAGCCAACTTTTACGTAATCGTGGTATGCGTATTGGTAGCAATTTTTTTCATGTCGGTATTATCTTGTTATTATCGGGCCATTTTATTGGCCTATTGATGCCTGAATCACTTTATCATCCTTTCATTTCTAGTGGATCAAAACAATTAATAGCGATGACGGCGGGTGGTATCTTTGGTTCTGTGGCTTTTATTGGACTCACTATGTTAGTTGTTCGTCGACTATTTGATGCGCGTGTTCGTGCTCAAAGTAGTTTTATGGACATATTAATTTTATTATTGCTTTATGTTCAATTGATTATAGGTTTAATCTCCATTTCCGTATCCGCACAACATCCAGATGGTAGTAGTATGGTTGCTTTAGCCAACTGGGTACAGCACACTGTTACTTTTCAGTCAGATGCGGCGAGTTATCTTCTTGGAGTTAATTTTATTTTTAAATTGCATATCTTTTTAGGGTTAACAATACTTTTGTTATTTCCGTTTACTCGACTCGTCCATATATTAAGTGCGCCGATAGGCTATTTGTTTCGAGTTGGATATCAAATTGTACGTAAGAGGCTTTAATCTAATGTTACGAAAGATGCTCCTTTTTATAGTTTGTTTGTTGTCATTAAGTCTAGTGAATGCAAGTAATTCACAGCAAAGCTTAACGGTAGCGGTTGCTTCGAATTTTCGTCCAACCCTACAAAAAATTGTAACTCGATTCGAAAAGCTAACGGGTAATAAAGTTTTAATAAGCTCTGCTTCTACCGGTAAGCTCTATCAACAAATAAAAAATGGTGCGCCTTTCGATATTTTTTTGGCGGCCGATGCGATACATCCAACATTATTGACGAAGACTAAGCTTGCAGTTGCTCAATCACGTTTTACCTATGCTTTAGGTCGTTTAGTTTTGTGGGCCCCGAAAAAAGACATTCATAGTTCTGGCGCGCAATTTTTGAAGCGAGAGAATTATCGATATTTATCGATCGCTAATCCAAAATTTGCGCCTTATGGTATTGCTGCTCAACAAGTTTTAAAGTCACTGGGAGTTTGGGCACAGTTACGCCCACGGATAGTGGAAGGTGAAAATGTGAGTCAGGCAGTGAATTATGTTGCTAGTCATAATGCGGAGCTAGGGATTGTTGCTTTATCGCTAGTTAAAGGTTTGAGTAAATCAGTTAATGTTTGGCTTATTCCAACAACGCTTTATCAACCGATACAACAACAAGCCGTATTACTCACACGCGCTAAAAATAATAAGCTAGCATCCCAATTTATTCACTTCTTAAAAACCAATAATACCAAAATATTAATTCGAGATTCTGGTTATACAATTGCATGACAATGGCACCCATCGCATCAGTTGATTTTAGTTCATTATGGCTTAGTTTGCGTTTAGCTGGAGTGAGTACTTTTCTCTTATTAATGATTGGATTGCCATTAGCACAATGGCTTGCTAAAACGCGATCTTGGATCAAAGTTTACGTTGAAGCATTAGTCGCTATGCCTTTGGTGTTGCCCCCAACCGTCTTAGGTTTTTATTTATTAATTGCCTTAGGCTCTCACGGATTTATTGGTGAAACGTGGACATTAATATCGGGGCATTCACTGGCGTTTAGTTTTTCAGGTTTGGTGATTGGCTCAGTCATTTACTCGTTGCCATTTGTCATACAGCCGTTGCAAACAGCATTTGAATCGATTGGTGATTGGCCAATGGAAGTTGCAGCGACATTAGGTGCCAGTAAATTTGATCGTTTTCTTTCAATCAAACTACCCTTAGCTAAACGTGGATTAATTACTGCGATGGTTTTAGGTTTTGCTCATACGCTAGGAGAGTTCGGTGTTGTATTAATGCTTGGTGGCAACATACCAGGAAAAACCAAATTGGTTTCAATTGAGATTTATGATAAAGTTGAGCAGTTTCAGTACGCGCAAGCGAATACTTTATCTATGATATTACTTTTGTTTTCATTTCTAATGTTGCTAGCGCTTTTTGCTTTTAACCATCAAGGAACCAAACTTCGAATATGAGCGCAATAATGGGTTCTTATTTATTAAAGCGTGAACATACGATTATAGATTGTAATTTTAATATTCCTGCCAACGGGATCACTGGACTTTTCGGGCCTTCTGGTGCGGGTAAAACGAGTCTATTACGTTGTATCGCCGGCTTAGAACGACCATCAAAAGGGCAGTTATTTATTAATGATCTCTGCTGGCAGGATAGTCATGCCGGTATTTTTATTCCTACACATAAACGTCAACTGAGTTATGTTTTTCAAGATCCACATCTCTTTACGCATTTTAGTGTAAAGAAAAATTTGATGTATGGTTATCGCAGAAATAAAAATAATAAGCGTTATATCAAAATTGAAGATGTGATCAACTGGATGTGTTTGGAAGCCTTGCTCGATCGAAACATTCATAGCTTATCAGGCGGAGAAAAACAGCGAGTGGCAATCGCGCGAGCGTTGCTTTGTAATCCGATGCTACTTTTAATGGATGAACCTGTTTCAGCCCTCGATTTAGATAGTAAGAATGAAGTGTTGTCTTGTCTTGAAAATTTGCAACAAGACGTTTCTATTCCTATTTTGTATGTTACGCATTCACAACAAGAATTGGCCCAACTAGCCGATCATATTTTGTTGATGGATGATGGTGAGATCCACGCATCAGCGCCTGCTGAAGAAATTTTAACTCAATTATCTTCTGCAAGTGTTAAGAATAATGCGCCATCTATTGTCATGGCTAAGCTTGTAAAACAGGATCCAACATACCCATTAAGTTACTTATCATTTGCAGGTGGTGATATAGCGATCCCATTAATAAAAAATACAATAGGTGACACAGTGAGCCTTAAGGTTTACGCAAAAGATGTTACGCTATTTCTTGCTAAACCACCGCGTTCGAGTGTTTTAAACACGTATCAAGCAAGCATTGCTTCAATTGAAAAAGAAAGCGATCGAGTACAGCTTAATTTAAATGGGATCTTGTTAAATGCGTTTGTTACACGTAAAGCAATCGACGCGCTTAATTTACATCAAGGTATGAAGATCTACGTACAAATTAAGTTTACATCAATCTAATGGTAAGGTGACGTATGGAAAATTTAAATCAACATGAGCTGGCACGTTATGCGAGACACTTCTCCCTTACCGGCGTTGGCGTCGAAGGCCAAAAAAAATTAAAACAGTCATCCATTCTGTGTATTGGAGCGGGAGGCATAGGCTCTCCAGCACTTTATTA
>DAOUQR010000301.1 GCA_030625525.1 Pseudomonadota bacterium
CGGGCACCTGTCACATTAGCCACGGGTGTGACACCTGCAGAAAGGACTAATTCTCGAAATTCTTCATAAAAAAGCTGCGAATCAGCATGATGAAAATCAATGTGAACCAGAATAACATTTTCACCGCTAACCGGGCGTTCAAACAATACTAATACTCCATAAACTGTTGCTTGATGAGGTAACTGATTCAGCGTTTTATTTTATTATTCTGAATCAGGAAGCAGCTCAGGTAGCTCAACGTTATGCGCTGGCACCACTGTCGAAATAGCATGTTTGTACACCATCTGTGACACTGCATTTTTCAACATTATGACACACTGATCAAATGATTCAACCACACCATGAAGCTTGATACCGTTCACCAAATAAATTGACACCGGTATTTTCTCTTTACGCAGCTCATTTAAAAATGAATCTTGTAATAACTGACTGTTGCTCATAGTACTGCTCCTTTGACGCGGCACCGCATAGATAGATGTAACGCCACTTGGGAAACTTAGTCACGCGATCATTATTGATCACATTCTAAGCATAGCTTATTATTTTGGGTTTGTCAGTTTATTGAGCAGGGATTAAATTGATACGATTAGACTTGCAGTTATAATATTTTTTCATTAATATAGCAGCCCCTCGAAATCGAAACATCGGAAGTTTTCATGGCATTTAGTAGTAGTAGTGGTTCAGTAAATGAAAAAAGCCCTTTATTAATCAACGCAAGCTCGACAGAGTTAAGCACTTATTGGAATGAATTGCCACGCTGGCTACTCCGAGATCCTTGGTTTTCACGACTCAGCACACTGCCGATATTCAGATATCACTTACTGGGCCATTCGCCATCCGTTCTCGGCGAGCCAGGCAATGGCCTAGAGATGACAACACAAGAGGCGAATCGCCGTATTTGGATTGAAGGACGCCCCGTGCCTTTGACCTTTGCAAAAAATGTCAGAGCCGGCTTAATGCAGCATTTTTATTTGCGCGGTAAAACTTGGGTCACAGAAATCGCATGGCCGCTGACAATTGCCGGATTAACAATTTATGATTTAACGCAATTTTATCAGTACCCAAACCTAAGATATGGCTTGAGCATTTGGGATATTTTTACCGGAAGCGCTGATAATAGTTTAATAGAATCAACACGGCTGGGTAGTCCACTACCGCACGAATTTTTTGCTTATAGCTTTGGAACAGTGATGTTATTCAGCGCCCCGTTGATCAATGGGGTAGCCCAAGCGCTACTTAATCGAATACTATTAAGAAAGTCTCATCGAGATAACCCCCCCTATTTTTTCAAACAATTGATCGCTCTCATATTGTGGAAAAAAACTATTGAAGAAACTGAAAATGTTGAACTCTCCCTCGAGTTTGGCGAACAACCCGCCTATGATTTTAACGAACAATTATTCCACTACATAAAACAAACAACCGGTTTCGCACGCCTACAAGCCTTAAGTGCCTGCGCAGATCTTGTTGATGCCTTTTATCAAACAGAAGCACTAAAACACACAGGGCAACAAGCGCTCGCATTTTTAGATAAAACAGCCAAAACAGAATTAACCAGTCTCACCCGCCTACCAAGCTATCTTTATGCTAATTATTTATTAATTTCGCTGGGCAGTTTTATTCAAATTGACGATAGGCATTCCAGACGTGACATCTATACACGTCGAGTTATACAAGCATTATTAGCTCTGTTATCATTTTCAGCAAGAACATATGCACGTTATCGAATTTATCGTCTCCTAATCCAAAAACTTATAACCTATCTCTCTTATGTCGAACAAAAAAGTAACTGCGCCACTGAGAATAAAATTTTTCAATATGATTCAGAAACGGCAGAATACACCTGTACCTATTGTGGTGATTGGCCTTTTGTTTATAAACCACTAGCAAATTCAATCCAAGCCTGTATTGATGGATTGTTAAAGCAACCCTTGCCCGCAAAAAATCTCACTGCCGGAATGCAGCGATTACTCTCATTCGGAAGTAACAACATCACAAGCATTAATTTACACCACCAGAATTGGCTTGCATGGCAACCACAAGATTGGCAAGCATTTTTAAATACACTCAATGGAACAATTCGCCAGTTGGAAAAACTAAACCTCTCGCAGGCACAATACCAACCGTCAACGAATACGACCGTCATATTAAAAGCCTTAGCCACGTTCATCAAACAGGTTGAAATCCA
>DAOUQR010000260.1 GCA_030625525.1 Pseudomonadota bacterium
GCTTGACTGACAGCTGTGGTTTGCTTTCCTTGTTACTTTCAGTATAGACTATTTTTTGACTAGCGCCATTGATAAGATATTTTTATCACAAGATAGAAATAATTAGCTTTTCTTATCAGTGACATTCCTGTATATTTAGTAACCATGAACACAGTAGATACAACTAAGTCCATCGGAACCTTTGCTCTCGTCATGTTAATGACGGGTGCAATTGATAGTATCCGTAATTTGCCAACCGCCGCATTGTTTGGCAGTCATTTAATTTTCTTTTTTATTTTAGCGGCATTTCTATTCCTTATTCCCGTTGCATTAGTCTCTGCTGAATTAGCCGCGAGCTGGCCGAAGCATGGTGGCATCTATCAATGGGTGCGACTCGCCTTTGGTGAAAAAGTTGGATTTTTTGCAATTTGGTTACAGTGGGTCAATACCATGGTTTGGTATCCCACCATGTTGTCGTTTATTGCAGCCACCGCTGTTTACTTTATCGATCCAAGCCTTGCACATAACCGACTTTATCTGGTGAGTGTGATCCTTGGTTTATTCTGGTCGTTAACCTTAATTAATCTCAAAGGGTTAGACACCTCTACAAAATTTGCTACGATTTGCACAGTTCTGGGCATGGTGATCCCGGTGGCGATGATCCTTATCCTAGCAATGGTTTGGTTAATCAGTGGTCACGGTAGTCAGCTTCACTTTTCATCACACGATATTTTACCGCAGTTAAATCACAGCCAGAGCTGGATATCTCTCACGGCTATCATTACCTCGTTCTTAGGTTTAGAGCTGGCGACCGTCCACGTCAAGGATATTAAAAATCCCCAGAAAAAATTTCCTAAAGCAATGCTATGGTCATCACTTCTTATTGTATCGACCATGGCGTTGGGTTCACTTGCCATTGCCATGATTATTCCCGGGAATAAAATCGAACTAGTGGATGGCGTCACCCAAGCATTTCAACAATTTTTATCGGCATTCCACATGAGCTGGCTACTTCCTATTTTAAGTCTCATGATCGTCCTCGGCGCGGTGGGAGGCATGGTCAACTGGATCATTTCACCTGCAAAAGGTTTATTACAAGCCGCTGAGTCAGGGTTTTTACCGAAAGTATTTACCAAAACAAATAAACACGGTGTCGCACAAAATTTATTGCTCGCTCAAGCCTTGCTCGTAACTGCGATCTGTTTAGTCTACATGCTTATGCCGAGTGTTAATGGATCATACTGGCTGTTAACCGACTTAAGCACACAACTCTATGTCGTGATGTACGTTATGATGTTTGCTGCCGCATTAGTGCTTCGTAATAAAACTACGGGCAGTCTTTTTAAAATACCCGGTGGCAAAATAGGTTTAACCACGGTTGTTTGCATGGGCTTGCTTGGCTGTTTAATCACTTTATTCATTGGCTTTTTCCCACCCGCATCAATCGATGTCGGTAGCAATTTTAAATTTATTGCTGAACTAGGCGGGGGCATGATTTTATTAAGCTTGCCCGTACTTATCTTTTTTAAATTAGGCAAGGTGCCTCAGTCTATTTAAACTCATGCACATAAACACCGGACCAGTCACTCGGGGGCGGATCTTTCTGTAAGGTATCAGAACGCTCCATATAAATTTCGTAAAGATGTCGCTCCGGATGGGCTTTGTGCAATGTCGTAAATTGCAGTTTTGCTTCTTCCCATTTTTGTTGATTATAATCGGCGAGTGCTTGCTGGTGCAGCGCTAACTCTTCAGATAATTCTCTCGTAAGGTTTTCACGCAAACACAGTGGCTCATAAATAATCACCGGCTCTTTCTTCCCGCGTACCGTTATTTTATCAAGCTGACGATAGGCAAATCGTTCAGCTTCATTCGCCGTAGACTCACTCACGATTAATTTCACTTTATAATATTTTGTCAGCGACTCCAAACGCGAGCCTAAATTAACAGCATCGCCTAAAACCGTATAACTACGACGGTAGGTTGAGCCCATGTCCCCCACGTTCATAACCCCCGTATTGATACCCACGCCAATTTTTAATTGCGGGAAGTCCTGCTCTGGGTGTTTTTCAGAAAACTGCTCTGCCACTTCCAACATCGCAAAGCCCGTTAAAATAGCATGTTCAGCTTGATTCGGATCATTCAAAGGCGCCCCCCAAAATGCCATTACCATATCACCGACATATTTATCAATTGTTCCATCATGCTTAAAAATTTGTTCCGTTACTTCGGTAAAAAAGGCATTTAACATATCTTTTAAGGTGGTCACATCCAATTTTTCAGCGATGCTGGTGAAGTCTCGAATGTCAGAAAAAAGCACAGTCATGTTTCGTTCCTCACCCCGAAAACCATAGGATTGCTCCGGGTCCGAAATCATTTCATCGATATGTGCTTTAGGAACGTATTGTCCAAACATCGTTTGTATTTGTCGCCGCTGTTGGCGTTCTGTCAAAAAACTATAGATCATGTTGAACATGAGCAGCGCGATGATGTTTCCACGCGTTGCGGAACACGTACGTGAGCCAGCTCTTCGATGCTGGATTGAGTATCGACCAAGTCCAGCGGTTCGCCCGACACTCCGACGTACGGCTGACCATGAAATACGCGAAGCCGCGAGCGGACGAGGCGGCGTTGATCGACGATTTAGACTATCCAGGCCTGACCTAGTCCAGAACCTAGTCCAAGTGAGACAAAGTGGCTGTCCGACATGCGGAGAAGCGGTAAAAAAGGCACGCCCGAGAGGATTCGAACCTCTAACC
>DAOUQR010000172.1 GCA_030625525.1 Pseudomonadota bacterium
ATCGTTTTCTCGAATTGCACCAAACAAGTCGTGCTTATTTTCAAGGCGTTTAGGAAGTGATGGATGGAAAGGATCAAAAAACAAGTCAGCCTGATCGATTTGACTGAGTATCGTCATGTATCGGCTTAAGTTCACAGGGCCATCGCAATAATAAGTATCCTCTTGTTGGATGTGATGTTTTTCTAATAAAAATTGCGTGATCGACTTAGGGCAGTTTTTATCAATTTCTAAACGCACCACATTACCGTAGTGTCGTTGGAACAGTTCAGTTTTTAAAGTGAGCGCGAGATCTTCTATTTCTTCTTCTTGAAAAAACAAATCACTATTGCGAGTCAATCGAAATTGATAGCAGCCTTTAACATGCATTCCAGGAAACAAATCATTGACATGCGCCTGAATAATGGAGGTGAGCAAAATAAAACTTTCACCCGAACGACAATGTTTTTTAGGTACTTTAATCACGCGAGGTAATGCGCGAGGCGCATGAACAATTGCTAGACCGCTCGAACGACCAAAGGCATCATTGCCTTGCAAAGACACCATAAAGTTCAAGCTTTTGTTAACCAAGCGTGGAAAAGGATGCGCGTGATCTAAACCAACAGGACTTAACACGGGTAAAATTTCATTACGAAAATAATGTTTGACCCAGCGCTGAGTTTCTTCATTCCATTTGTTAGGTGCAAGAAAACGAATGTTGTTTTTTTCTAATTCAGGCAATAATTTTTCATTGAAGAGTTGATATATTTTCGTGACTAAGTCATGCGCTTTCTCACTGATCGCAAGATACGTTTCTTCCGGCGTCAATCCATCCGCATTTACTTTTTTAGAACCCAGCGCAATTCTTTCTTTCACACCCGCCACACGAATTTCAAAAAACTCGTCAAGATTCGATGCGCAGATAAATAAAAATTTAAATCGCTCGAGCAACGGCAAGTGCGGATCTTGAGCAAGAGCCAACACTCGCTGATTAAACGCCAATTGGCTTAACTCGCGGTTCAGATAAAATTCTGGCCTGTTCAAATCGTCTATAGGTCGCATAGAATAAGAATAAGCAATATCAGGGCCAGGTGGGCAGTATTATTTAGATCGTCCAGATAGTGCGCGTAAATATTGAGTGATTTTTTGTCGTTTACGCGTATGCAATATGCCACCTTTATTATCCTAGGTTTAAGACAATTTATTGTTATGATCTTACTACGTGAGCCGTTTGTTATAGAATCATAACGCTATTGATTTTGCTCCCTCCAAAACTAACACTTGTTATTTATTAGACAGTTGGTGTAGAATTCTTCACTATTTTTAATAACTTAGCGCCATGACTAAAACAACACATTTAGATGTAGAAATAAAATCGGTATCGCCGTTTAGTATGCTCATACTGAGTTTTGCTGTGGGTATTATTGGGGGAGCCGGGGCTGTTATCTTTCGGATGATGATTAGCTTCTTTCATAATTTGTTGTTCTATGGTGAATTTAATTTATTTTATGATGCGAATATCCACTCTGCGCCGAGTCTTTGGGGCATTGGTATTATCTTTGTGCCTGTGATCGGTGCTGTCGGTGTTGCATGGCTTGTGCAAACATTTGCGCCTGAGGCGAAAGGCCATGGTGTGCCGGAAGTGATGGATGCCATCTATTATAATAAAGGGCGTATTCGTCCGTTGGTGGCGTTGATTAAATCGATTGCGTCGGCTTTATCGATTGGTAGTGGTGGTTCGGTGGGGCGTGAGGGCCCGATCATTCAAATTGGTGCTGCGTTTGGCTCAACGCTGGGTCAATGGGTGCATATGCCCGTTAGACAGCGAGTGACTTTGATTGCGGCAGGTGCCGGAGCGGGGATTGCCGCGACATTTAATGCACCGATTGGTGGGATTGCCTTTGCTGTGGAATTGTTATTGGTTTCGATCAATGCATCTACCTTGGCCGTGGTTGCGATTGCCACGATCACCGCCGCTTATATTGGGCGCTTTTTCTTAGGTCTATCGCCAGCGTTTAATATCCCGGAACTGACGATACCGACTTGGCATTTGGCCAGTCTTGCTGAATTACTGCTATTTATTCCTTTTGCTATTTTGATTGGATTTGCTTCAACAGCATTCATTCAAAGTATTTATTGGTTTGAAGATCGCTTTGAGCGATTACCGATGAATTACTATTTTCAACACATGTTGGGTATGTTCACTCTCGGATTAACGCTTTATCTATTTATGACGCTGACGGGTCACTATTATGTGCAAGGCGTGGGCTATGCCACGATTGTGGATGTGTTAAAGAGCACACTGTTGAATCCGTGGTTTTTATTATTGTTGTGTGTTGCTAAATTATTCGCAACCAGTTTGACCTTGGGATCCGGTGCATCCGGAGGTGTTTTTTCACCTGCTTTATTTATGGGAGCAACATTGGGCGGTGCATTTTGTGGCATAGTGAATGTTATTTTTCCAGACTTGGGTCTATCACCTAGCGTGTTTGCGGTCGCAGGCATGGCTGGCATGGTTGGGGGTACAACCGGTGCTGTATTAACTGCAATCACGATGTTGTTTGAAATGACGCGTGATTACAACGCAATTTTACCGATTGTGTTAACCGTGACGATTGCCTATCTCACGCGCATGACGCTGACCAATGAAAGTATTTATACATTAAAATTATTACGCCGCGGTCATGCTGTTCATGAGGGCTTGCAAGCAGCGATGAGTAGCGCGCAGTTAGCTAAGCATGTTATGAATACAGATTTTCATATCATCACTCAATCTCGATTGCATAAACACCCTGAAATTGCGCGTGATCCGGAGGTGGCTTATAAACCCCTTATCGTAGAAGATGCCGGTGAAGTGCTGGGTTTGTTGATGGGCGGTATAAATAGCATATTGGAAGAAGGAGCGATTGAAACGCACTTTATGTTTATTACGCCTGAGATGGGTTTGTTGAGTATTTTGCGTCAAATGCGAGGCCGCAATGTGAATATTGCGTTTGTTATTCCCAATGAAAATGCACAGCATGTGGATAATATCGTCGGTGTGATCACGCCACGTGAAATTACCGATATCACCGGACAGTTTGCTGAATTGATGAACGAGTCAGTATAGCGTTATTGCAGCGCTATACTGAATGGAATGGCTGCCTAAAGCACATTGAGATTAGGTTTGAAACCTGCTCTCATGTTTGGAGCACTGTGATGAATGGAAATCGTTACATAAGAATTCTAATTTTTCTGTTATTGATAAGCCTGATTGTCTGGGCAAGCTTTAACTATCGAGATCAACTCAATCCCACCAATATTCAATATGTTGTTAACTCCTATGGCATTTGGGCGCCGCTCATCTTTATTTTGATGTACGCCACAGCGGTTGTACTTGCCCTGCCCGGTCTTATTATGACGATGATGGGTGGATTTATTTTTGGCCCCGTCTATGGCACTTTGATTAATATCACAGGAGCCGTGATTGGCTCGACCTTAGCGTTTCTCATCGCGCGCTATCTTGCTTCCGACTGGGTTGCTGAAAAGGTGGGAGGACGATTAAAACAAGTGATTAATGGCGTTGAAGAAGAAGGTTGGCGTTTTGTCGCATTCGTTCGTTTCGTGCCGATTTTTCCCTATAATATTTTGAACTTCGCTTTAGGTTTAACACGTATTCGATTGATTGAATATGTGCTCGCCAGCGCTATTTTTATGCTGCCCGTGACGTTTGCCTATACCTATGTTGGGTCGCTGGGACAAACGGCTCTAGCGGGTGAAACACGACAATTTGTGACCCGTTTATTTATTGCATTGGGCTTATTGGTACTGGTCGGTGCCATTCCTTATATTGTTCGCAAAATAAGAAATAAAAAAAATGAAAATAGAGACGCGTGATGTT
>DAOUQR010000251.1 GCA_030625525.1 Pseudomonadota bacterium
TTTAATGGTTTTGTTGGGATTATATCTGTGTCTGGCTTGACAGATTATTTCAAAGATTTATCATTTGCGCAGTTTTTATGCTAAAATATGCCACCTTTTGTTGTGATGAGAAACTCCATGTCTAGTAGTAAAAAAAAGAAACGTGACGTTATCTTTCAAAAAGCATCTAAACTTATTGAAAATAAAAATTACGGCGATGCAATTGCTCAGCTATTAGAAATCGTAAAGCAGGATTTGTTGGTTAAAAACGATAAAGAATCTCAAAATACATTCGCAAACAAACTGGCTTTATGTAAAAACAACACAGCCGATGCAAATATAACTCAGGACATGATCGGTTGTGAAGCCTACTCAATAAAGAGACAAAACCCAATCAAAGCCATCAAGCTATTGCTCTCACACTGTCAGCAACATACAGCCGCACGAGACTTACTAATGAACATCCTCACTGCGGACAATAAGTATGAAGAGGCGGCAAAGCTAAAAATAAAAGGTAACGCGCTTGTTAAAAATATATCTGATATTGTTAAAGCGATTTCAGATAACGACCGTTCCTTAATGCCATTGAAAAGTGCTCTTCTCATTTATTTACTTGAATACAAAGATTCTACTGGCAAAATAACTGAATACTTCGATGCTAAAGGTAAAAAAGATTTAGCATATGTTCTCACTAGTTTTTGCAAGTCATTAAAACAAATCATTTTAGTTAACTCAGAAAAACAACTTAAAATGATCATTCAGCTATTACACCATAAAAAAATCAACAATTCTGAGATACAAAAAATATTTTGCGACTTACTTAACGACGATCGACTAGAGGAATTGTCGGATTCCAAACTACTCATTTGTCACTATCTATCAAATAACAGCGGTACGTATGACAAAGATATTGTTGTCGCATTGGAGCAAACACTCGTTGACGATTATTTAGCTCTCACTTATAAGGAATACCATGAATTATTTCGTCAGCTTTGCAAAAAAATGCAGCGTAATGACGAACTCGACGCGTTCGAGCAATCCTTAGAAAAGTATGAAGATTCGCCCATCCCAATGGATTGCGAGATAGAGTTTAATCCTGATTTATCTTCTCCTTCAGCTGTATTAAAAGCCAAGAGTAAAGTCAATACATGGCTCGAAAACGCTCTTGATTCAGATAAAGAATCGATGAAAATTCTGCTTAACTATATCAAAAATGACAAGGAAACACCCATTGCTCTACCCGAAGCTTACATCGCTTTAGCAAAAATTCTTGATGAAAAAGGCACATACAGCAGCAAAAAAAATAATGATCCCTTCATTTACAAACCACAAAATCAAGCGGATAAATACAGAACCCTGGCACGAATGGCATTTGAATCATTCCTAGAAGTAGGACGTTATGGCATACGTGGCGATATAGCCGAGCATTATATTGAGGGCGTTTTGTTTGCAAAAAATGATTTCATTGCACGTGACCTTTTACTCAAGGGTGAAAATGAACTCAGTGCATCACAGCGATTATTACTTGCGCAGATGTTGTTTTATGGGCACGGTGGGCTTGAAGATTTTGAAAAATCAACAGCATTATTAGCTCAACTCGAATCCAATGGGGACCTAAAAACAAACGGAGAAGGACTCTACCTTTATGGCGAATGTCTCTACTTACAATATTTAGATGAGTTCGAAAATACAGATGCCACTTACGAAGAAACCCTTTCCAAAGCTATCAACTTATTCAAACAAGCAGACAAATTGGATCATCACAAAGCAAAGCTTAGTTTAAATATCATTAATGAAATCAATCATCATCGGGCCAATGAAAATGAAATGGAAATCCAAGCGAGTGCCAAAGAATACGATTTAGCTATTCCAGCGAAGCGCTTTCAAGCAATTAAGTTTGCGGACATCGATTCATCACTATTTAATAAATTAACGCAATTTTATAAAAACATGGACAATGGTGAATACCACGTATTAACTAGCTTATGTTACGAGCTCAATCGCCATGATGAAACTCATCATGATGTTCAGATCCTAAAAGCATTATTATCTAAATTAAAGTCTAAATACAAAGTATTCAGCGCTAACAATTTTAAAAATGAATTACACAACATCGAAACCCGTGAAGCCACCTACTTCGATGAAAACTCGTCTGAAGATTCAGACAGTGAACGCGAAGAGCAATATCATGCGAGTGACAAAGCCGTCAGTGCTGATAAAAAACCGGCAAACAAATTGATCAAAAAAATCAAAAAAACAACTCTCTCTAAAATTAAGCAATTACAAAAACTCACTGACGATAAAATAGATGTAGAAAAATACGAACAATTAGCCAAACAAATCACTTCTCTTTATGTAAAACATTTAAAATTTGAGTTAGGCTCAAATAAATCAGCAACAGAATCCGCCAGGCAAGACTTAGACATTATTAATGATACCTATTCAAAGCACAAATTAGCGGAAGGCTTGCGATTATCAACCAGTGAAATGTTTGTTGCTCAAACGCGCGGATTACATTTTTATACAAATAAATGGTCACAACCTGAGAAGCAAAAACTCTGGAGATTGATCACCAATAAAGAACATCCACTCGTTGAACAGCCGATTTATTCAAGCGCGGTGTATGCCTTTGCAAAGATTACGGAAAAATTTCCAACGAATGAAATCGCAAAATTAAAACTTGAAAAAGCTGCACGCTTTATCAAAATGCGACTCATGCGTTCACATCTGCGCGAACCGGATGACAACTTACCTGATGGATTACAAAATAAGCTCAAACTAAAACATAAAACCAAAAACCATCAAGCACAGCAACTTTATACA
>DAOUQR010000154.1 GCA_030625525.1 Pseudomonadota bacterium
AAGAGCAAAATTTCCAGCACTGGAAAAATGGTTGCACTCTGAGAGCCGCAAACCCTTGGTCATGCGAGGCGCGCGCCAAGTTGGTAAAACATGGTCCGTACGCCAGCTCGCCCAAAAAGCAGGTCTGCAACTTATCGAATTTAATTTCGAAGATCAAAAAAAGGACGTCAGTTTGTTTCGCACAAATTGTCCTCAGACCACATTGAAAGAAATTGGTGCCTCACGAAATATCGATATTGATCCATCCAAGTGTTTACTCTTTTTAGATGAGATACAAGCTGCACCAGAACTACTAACGAAGTTGCGCTGGTTCGCTGAAAAAATGCCAGAGCTTGCTGTCATCGCGACAGGTTCGCTATTGGACTTCGCTCTTGATGAACATACCTTTAGTATGCCTGTCGGCCGCATTAGCTACTTCTACCTCGAGCCACTGTCATTTGAAGAATTTCTAGTTGCCAAAGCACAGTCAGGATTATCAAAATATATTGCAGAGTACACACTCGAATCGGAAGTTCCTGAGGCTATACATACTCAATTGATGGAACAATTTAAGGAGTATATGATTATTGGAGGATTACCCGCCGCTGTTTTAAGTTGGGTAAATGAACAGTCCCTCATAGAGGTGAACAATATACATAATGATTTGATATCTGCGTTCCATGATGATTTCGGTAAATATCGTGGCCAGTTGGCAATAGAAAAACTCGAAGATGTCATGGCATCTGTGCCAAAACAGTTAGCGAAAAAATTCGTTTACCGCTACGCTAATCCAAATGCAAATTCTGCGCAGCTTAGCCAAGCGCTGGGCTTATTAAATAAAGCACGCATTAGTCATAAGGTCGTAAGCAGCCATTCAAATGGTGTACCGTTGGCTGCAGAAACGAATGATAAATACTTCAAAGCGATATTTCTAGATGTTGGATTATGCAGCGCTCAACTAGGACTTACTTTAAATGAAGTTCAAACGGTGCAAGAGATTAGTCTAATCAATAAAGGGGGGATCGCCGAACAGGCGGCTGGGCAAATTTTGCGATGTATACTGCCGCACTACATCGACCCAAAACTGTATTGCTGGATGCGAGAAGCTCCAGGATCTAGCGCGGAAGTTGATTACATTCTGCAGCACAAAAACAGAGTGATTCCAATCGAGGTCAAAGCAGGCAAAACCGGTGTGCTAAGGTCGTTGCACTACTTCATGAGTGCCAAAGGTTTCAAGTTAGCCGTTAGAGTGAATGCTGACTATCCAAGTATGGTTGAAGTTGATGTCAAAGATTCTTCTGGAAACTCCATAAACTATACCTTGCTTTCTATACCTTTCTATTTGCTAGGCCAAATCCATCGCCTCGTTGATAGTGTTGAGTAAAGTGAATTATATACCCATCACACCTGAAGATGAATTAGATGATGTTCAGATTAAAAATTTAGAGCGTATCGGAAAACGGCTTATAGTCAGGTCCTGAAGTATCCCAGTTATTGACTGTCTTCTAAATCTTGCTTCAAATCTGAAACATCGACCAACTGAGCTTGTTCCACCAAATCAACAAGAGCGGAAGCCGGCATTGCACCGGATTCCATAAAAATTGCGATTTCATTTTTCAACACTATCAACATCGGTATTGAACGAACATTGAACGCCGCTGAAAGTTCAGATTGCTGATCAATATCCACCTTACCAAACACAATATCAGGATAATTGGCAGCGACCTCAGCATAAGTTTGTCCGAAAGACTTACACGGCACACACCACTCTGCCCAAAAATCAACGAAAACAATATTATGCTTCTTAATGATGCCTTCAAAGTTATTATCAGTTAATTCCATTATCGCCATGAATCATCCTCACTTTTTCGTTATCATTTAAAATATCGTGAATATGTTTACGAATTTCATCAACGTGGCTAGCGCCTAAAATGCGGTGGTATTTGGGAGCACTGTGGCCTCCTACCTCAGCCCAACTTGAATAATAATGAATAAGTGGCGCTGTTTGTTTGCGATAAACCTCAAGGCGCTTGCGAACCGTTTCTTCTTTATCATCTTCACGCTGAATCAGTGACTCACCGGTTTCATCATCGATATTTTCAACGACCGGTGGGTGAAATTGAATGTGATACGTGCGACCCGATCCAACGTGTACACGTCGTCCGGTGATGCGCTTAATAATATCGTCATCTGGCACATCAATTTCAATGACCGTATCAATCTTAATACCTGAATCACGAATAGCATCCGCTTGTGGGATCGTTCGTGGAAAGCCATCAAATAAAAAACCCTTTGCACAATCTGGCTGCGTAATACGATCTTTAACTAATTCAATAATAATCTCATCAGACACTAATGAGCCTGAATCCATAATCGCTTGAACTTTTTGACCCAACGCACTACCGGCTTTCACCGCTGCACGTAACATATCACCCGTCGAAATTTGCGGGATATTAAAGGCCTGTGAAATAAATTTTGCTTGCGTACCTTTGCCGGCACCCGGGGCACCCAGTAAAATAATGTTCATGGATGTTTCCTTTTATTACCAAATCTTATACCAAGGTTTGCTTGGCAGGCTGCGCTGACATCGTCTAAGCTGTGCTTGGTACCGTATCGCGCGTCGTTTAACTTTTTGTGCCACGCTGACCAACCAGCGCTTGCGTAAATAGGTTTTGCGTTTAAAGCCGCCCATGCCTTCATGGTAAGCCAAATAGATATTATATGCATCGTATTTAGAAATACCAACGCGGCGATGGGCGGTATTTACGTACCAGCCGATAAAATCAACGGCGTCACCGAAATCGGTGCGGCTGACCCAGACACGACCGTTTTCACGCTTATAACGTTTCCAGGTTTGTTTGAGCGCTTGGGTATAACCATAGGCACTGGAAGGACGCGTCCAAGGGATGATCCATAATAGTTTAGTTCGCGCTGGAAGTGCTTTTCCTTTAAAAGCAGATTCTTGATGAATAATCGCCATTTGCACTGCAATAGGCACACCCCAACGACGCTTCACACCTTGAGTATCCCAATACCACTGTGGGTACTGACGAAAAATAGAACAAATATTGCTCGGCTGCCGAGGTGGTGGCGTTGTGCTACACCCTGCGATAAAAATTGCCATGAATAACAGGACTAAACGGTAACGATACTGCATCGGTTATCTAACATAATATAAAAAATAGAACATACGTAATAATAGGGCGAATGACAAGTGCTAAGGTAGCTCTACTATGAAGATGCTTTGCGTGAGCGGCTGTTTTAGATAGAATCAAGATACTCGACACGTATTAGGCTACCCCATGAATGTTTTTATTTTCGATATCGAAACGGTTCCCGACGTTGCTTCAGGTAAACGGCTGTATCAATTAGACAAATTAAATGACTCAGATGCCGCCCAAGCCATGATGGCACTGCGCCAAGAAAAAACTGGATCTGACTTTTTACCGCTGCATTTACAGCGCATTGTGTGTATTTCCGCCGTATTGAAAACTCGCGATAACCTAGCAGTTTGGTCGCTGGGTGAAAACGATACGAGCGAAGCCGAGCTCATCGAACGTTTTTTTGCCGGCATTGAACGATATTCTCCAATGATCGTTTCTTGGAATGGCAGTGGCTTTGATTTACCTGTTATCCATTATCGCTCATTACATCACGGTATTTCGGCTCCTCGATATTGGGAAACGGGCGACTCGGATCAAAGTTTTCGTTGGAATAATTATTTAAATCGCTATCACTCACGACATTTAGATTTAATGGACGTACTGGCTGGCTACACCGGTCGTGCGAATGCACCGCTAGATGAAATTGCTGGCATGTGTGGCTTTCCAGGAAAAATGGGGATGAGTGGTGCGAAAGTTTGGGATGCTTTTCAAGCGGGCGACATCGATGGGATCCGTAATTATTGTGAGACCGATGTGTTAAATACCTATCTTGTTTATTGTCGGTTTGAAAAAATTCGCGGTAATTTGAGCCAACAGCAATACGATAATGAATTGCAGATCCTGCGAGAATATTTAGCTCAAGAAAACAAACCGCACTTCACTGAATTCAGTGAAGCTTGGACGTGACGGATTGCGGTCAGTTCTAGAATCACCTAAATATAACGTTTCACACTGTAACGTTGTCGCATGATAGATTATAAGTCGTTAACTGCTTAATTTT
>DAOUQR010000294.1 GCA_030625525.1 Pseudomonadota bacterium
AACATCAAGCATCAATTACAAAACAAAACCAAGTTGTTAAAGATAAGCTTGCGCAATTAGAAAAAAAACACGGTAAAAAACCCAATATTATTATCGTATTAGCCGATGATGTTGGTTGGGGTGAACTGGGTTCTTATCTCGGGGGAAAACTACGCGGTACTCCCACTCCCAACCTCGACACCATGGCAAAAAAAGGCATGAAGTTTTTATCAGCCTATGCTGAGCCATCTTGTACACCGACGCGAATCGCCTTAATGACCGGCCGACATCCTGTGAGAACAGGTTTAAACGCCGTACTCTGGCCGGGACAAACAGAAGGACTTGCACCGGAAGAAGTGACCATTGCTGAAATATTATCTAAAGCGGGTTATCACACCGCCATGTGGGGAAAATGGCATTTAGGCGAGTTACTCGAGCACGCCCCAGAAAATCAAGGTTTCGATCAATCTTACTATAGCCTCTACAATGGTGCGGCATGGGCCTGGCCTGATGTGAATAATTACTATAAACGCGATGTCGTCCCCGGCAACGCTTTCTTTTATGATTACCCCGGAAATGAAGCCTATAAAAAAGAATTCGGCATTGAAATTGAAGGCATATTCCAAGGTAAAAAAGGTCAAAAACGCGAAATGGTTGGCAAAATCGATTCAGCCGGCATGGTTAAATTCGAGGAAGACTCAGCCAATCAAATCATTGGCTACATTAATGAAAAAACAAAATCAGACAAACCCTTTTTCATTTATTGGGCGACCTTCGCACAACAAGTCGCCGGATCACCACCCAAATATCGCCACAAAAAAAACGTGGATTCCCGTAATAATCAAGCCGCTGAATTAGCGCAACATGATGCAAATTTGCAACGGATTTTGAATGCGCTAGAAAAACAAAAAATTGCGGAAAACACCTTAGTCATTTGGTACAGCGATAACGGACCGATGTATGCCTTCTGGCCGAATTCAGGTTATACATGGCTGCGCGGTGAGAAAGGACAAGTCACCGAAGGCGGTGTTCGCGTACCGGCCATTGCCTATTGGCCCGGCATGATTGAACCCGGCGAAGACCCGATTGATCTATTACATGTCGTCGACGTTTATACAACAGCCGCTAGAATTGCAGGTGCCACAAAACACATTCCAAACGATCGAATCACTGATGGGATCGATCAATCTGCCCTATTATTTATGGGTGAAGGCAACTCTCGACGAAACTACATGTTTCATTACAGTGGCGAGAATATTGGTGCTGTCCGATACGGTGATATCAAAGCCATCATCACAGGACCAGGTCATGGCGGATTGCCCGGCGTCAATATTTATAATATCGCACGCGATCCGAGAGAAAAATTTGGCAAGCTCTACCCCTTTCTATGGATGATCACTCCGTTTCAAAACATCATGAAGGCACACATCAATAAAATTAAAAAGTTTCCTAATCGAAAATTAAAGCCGGAACAGGATGTCCCGCCCGAAGCGGAGTTAACTTCACATGATTAAACCTAGTACCCTTTCCATTGCCTAACGCCCGGTTTGAAGCTGTCGGCATAAAAAACACGGGCCCCACGCCCCACATTAAATTACCTCGCGGTGGTGCGACAAAGAAAAATAATGGATGGATATCACCAATACCGTTTTTAGTTCCTTTGGGCGCGGTCACTATCGGTTGAGGAATGAGTAACGGAACGATAACGCGAGTGATCAGACTCCAACCGCCGCCGAGTTTCATAGGTATAACCGGCTTTATGAGGAGCACGTTTTGTGTTCGGTTAAAGGGTCCTAGGTTGAAATTTGCTTCATCTAAAAATGATAGACAACACCCAATATTGGCCCACCTAAATTAAGATTTCTCAGCGCTCCGCCAGATTTATATCTCCAGCTGAGATAACGATACAGTAGAGCAACGTTACCCCAACTGTAAGCGTAACTAACGCCTGCTGACGCCTGCCAAGTGAATTTGGATTGCCCAGCACCTGCGTCAATATAGAAAGGTAATAACCATTGCGGGGTGAGTTTTATCTTCCCTTTTAAACCAACGACACCATCCCACACATTGCCAGAAAGATTGACGGATATAGCTTTTGTTCTGCCTAAAGCGTCGAGCCTAAGATTTGTTTGAGCATCCAAATCAAGAAATCTTGCGCCCACTAAAACATCAGTAATCACATTGCTGTTCTCAAATACAGTACGCCCACCCACCAAATTTAAAATCCATCCCGTGAATTCTAGATCCGCATTACCAGCGATGTTCAACGTGCGCCCAGTAAGACCCAAAGGCACAGCGATACTGCTCGCTTGGTCTCCT
>DAOUQR010000132.1 GCA_030625525.1 Pseudomonadota bacterium
AAAGCATACGATTTTTGTGACCTTTGCAATTCAGCCCGGACCACTTGTTTATGTGAGACAAATTAATTTTAGTGGTAATACTAAAACGTCTGAACATGTGCTTCGTCATACCCTGACGCAAAGTGAAGGTTCCTTGTTGAATTTGCACAATGTACAAGAGTCAGAGCGCCAGCTTAATTTATTAACTTATTTGTCGAATGTACAAGTTAAAACAACACCCGTGGCAGGTACGAATAACCAAGTAAATTTGGACTATCATGTGACCGAAAAGCCATCCGCTGAATTGCGTGGCACCTTAGGTTACAGTCAATCTGAACATGCTGTCGTGGGCCTGACATTCAATCAGTATAATTTTATGGGTACTGGGCACATCGTTGGTATTAATACGAGTTATAGTACTTACAGTCAGTCTGCAGGCTTTCGTTATTTTGACCCGTACTTCACGGATAATATTGGCCGTGGTTTTCATGTGACGTATTCACGTGTTAAGTCAGGTAAATTAAATAATTCTATTTATAATGCGAGACGCTTTAATGCTGGGCTAGATTTTGGTGTGAGAGTGAATGATTACACTAATTTGTCTCTTAGCGGGGGTTATGAAGATTTAACTATTTCAAATATTAATAGTTTTACCTCAACGCAGTTGCAGAATTTCTTAGCGGTTTATGGCACGGATTACCGTGAATTTAAAGTATCGAGTGCTTTATCTGTTAATACATTGAATCGCCTACCTTTTCCGACCAAGGGTTTTCAGGGGACAGTGTCTGGTGCTTTGTCACTTAAAGTTGCTAGTAAAGGATTGAATTATTATGTGGTAGGGGCCGGTGCTCGCTATTATCATCCGCTCATGATGGGATTCATTTTCAGTGCTTACGCTAACGTAGGTTATGGTAATGGTCTTTCAACGAACTCTGGCTTGCCATTTTTTGAAAACTTTTTAGCGGGTGGTACTTTAATGCCGGGTATGGTGCGTGGCTATCGTAGTGGTTCATTAGGGGGGCTAGATACCCATAGAAATGCGATTGGAGGTAACTTCCTCTATAACGGTACGCTTGATTTGATTCTGCCGTATCCTTTAAGTCAGGAAACCTTCAGAACGGCATTTTTTGTTGACGGTGGTAATGTTTATCAGGTCAATACGCCTTTAGCCTTTCGTGGTACGAATGGCGGTACGACACGTTATACGGCGGGTGTGGCATTATCGTGGCGCTCTATGTTTGGTCCCTTAGAATTTAACTTAGGCTGGCCTCTTAATAACAAGCCAGGTGATCGAACACAAACCTTCCAGTTTTCTGTGAGCTCAGCGATGTAAATTGTTCATTGCTGAACTTTGTTTCTAGCGCAGAACTCGGTATACTTCTGCGCTCTCTCTTACTTTTAACGACTATTGAAGGGGTATTATATGAAAAAGCTAATCGTCATTTTAGTGGGTATTGCATTTGCCAGTGTGAGCGTTGCCTCTACACCTGCAATGCGTATAGGTATTGTTGATACACACCGTATTCTTCTCGAAGCGCCACAAGCCAAAGTCATTGGTGAAAAAATCAATAAACAATTCAAAACGCAAATTGCAATGATTAAAACTAAAGAAGCTGCTTTAAAAGCGGATGTTGCAAAATATGAAAAAAATGCGGCTGTGATGACAAATAAAGATAAAAAAGCATTACAAACTCAGATCTTGCAAGGTCGTCAAGCGCTCTCACAATTAGATGTGCAATATCAAAAACAAGCCGGTACTGAATTACAAAAAGCACGCACTAAATTTATCGACAAACTTGAAGTTGTTGTACAACGCGTTGCTAAAGAAAAGAAATTTGACATGGTCATCGATCGTGGTGCCGTGCCATTTTATAGCAAGAAAGTTGATATCACTGATACGGTGATTAAACGATTAAGTTAAATTGTTTTTTATTAAAGAGGAGTGGGTTCACTCCTCTTTTTTTATGTGTTTTATTTTTAATTTCAACCTGCGATTAAATCCATGAATATAACAGCTACGCTAGCAGAACTCGCGGACTTGGTAGATGGTAAAATTATTGGTGATCCTTCTTGTGTCATCACCGGTCTCGGTACATTACCGAATGCAAAACCAGGTCAAATCAGTTTTTTAGATAACCCCCAATACCGTAAATATTTAAATGACACCCAAGCGTCTGCCGTCATCCTGGCCGGGAATATTGCTGAACAGTGCCTGGTTAACGCCCTTGTTGTCGCCAATCCTTATTATGCTTATGCGACGATCGCGCGACAATTCTTAAAATTGCCTGACGCTCATTCAGGTGTTCACCCTACCGCAGTGGTGGATCCTTCAGCTGACATTGATGAAACAGCTCATATCGGGCCTTATTGTGTGATTGGTGCAAACGTTAAAATTGCGGCAAATGTCATTATTGGTCCGCATTGTTGCTTAGGCGATGAAGTGACGATTGGAGAATCCACGCGATTATGGGCCAATGTATCAGTTTATTACAGCGTAAAAATCGGTTCTCGAACCTTGATCCATAGTGGTGTTGTCTTAGGCGCGGATGGTTTTGGAATTGCTAAACATGCAGGGAAATGGACTAAAGTACCGCAATTGGGTGCTTTGCTCATTGGTGACGATGTTGATATCGGAGCAAATACTACGATTGACCGCGGTGCTATTGAGGATACAATGATAGGTAACGACGTAAAAATTGATAATTTATGTCAAATCGGCCATAACGTGTCGATTGGTGATCATACTGCTATCGCTGGTTGTAGTGGTGTTTCTGGCAGCACCCATATTGGCCGCGATTGTTTAGTGGGCGGTGGTGCGGGTTTCGCCGGGCACTTAAATATTGCAGATAACGTGAGTGTTGTTGGCCGTAGTACGGTTGCTGGTTCAATTGAAACCCCGGGTGTTTATTAATCTGGTATCCGAGCGACCCCTCATCGCGAGTGGGTAAAAAATGCGGTTAGACTCCATCAACTCGATAAGATGGCGAGACAGTTGAGACGACTTGATAAGCAGGTTACACAGTTGATAACAAACCACCAAGAGGTTGATAATGATTGATATTAATATTACTGATATTTTAAATTATTTACCACATCGCTATCCTTTCATCCTGATTGACCGAGTCTTGAGTTATATACCGCATGAAAGATTAACCGCAATGAAAAATGTCACCATCAATGAACCCTATTTTGCGGGACATTTCCCCGATAATCCAGTGATGCCAGGCGTATTAATTCTAGAGGCAATGGCACAAGCGAGTGTTCTTTTATCGTATTTGACCTTTCCAGCGCCCCCTGAAGAGCGTCCGTTACATTTTTTTGCGGGCATTGATAAGGCGCGTTTTAAACAAGTGGTTTTACCGGGTGATCAATTAGAATTGGAAGTTGTCATTCTTAAGCATAAATCCTCTATTTGGAAAATGCATGGTGAGGCGAGAGTGGCTGGCAAGCTTGTTTGTTCAGCTGATTTATTAAGTGCTGAAAAGGTGGTGAATCGTGATTGATGTACAAGCATATATAGATCCAAAAGCTAAAATTGCTCCCAATGTAACGATTGGACCTTGGACTTGGATCGGACCGGACGTAGAAATTGATGAAGGGACAACGGTAGGGGCTCACGTCGTTATCAAAGGTCCAACAAAAATTGGAAAAGATAATCGAATTTTTCAATTTGCATCGATAGGGGATGATCCCCAAGATATTTCTTATCAAGGTGAAACAACGTATTTAGACATCGGTGATCGTAATTTAATTCGTGAATATTGCATGATTAATCGTGGCACTAAAAAGGGCGGTTCGATCACAAAAATTGGTCATGATAACTACTTCATGGCACATACGCATGTGGGGCATGATTGTCATTTGGGGAATCATACGATCCTAACCAATCACGCTGCATTATCGGGGCATGCTACGATTGATGACTACGCCATTATTGGTGCTTATTCAGCGGTACATCAGTTTTGCCATGTTGGTGAACATGCCTTTGTGGGTAAATCCTCTTATGTGACGAAAGATGTCTTACCTTACATTATTGTCGATGGCCGTACACCGACGGCCTATGGTGTGAATTCACGGGGGTTGAAACGACGAGGTTTTACCTCTGAAACTATTGACGGCCTCAAACGTGCCTATAAAATTATTTTTAGGCAAGGCCTCACCGTTAGTCAAGCGCTAGCGAAGCTAGATGAGTTAGTCTCAGATTGTCCGGATGTCGCTAAGATGATGGCAATATTGACGGAATCTGAACGCGGTATCATACGTTAATGAGTGCGGATACCTTACAGCGCTTTCTTTTCGAAAACGAAGATGTGCGTGGTGATTTGGTTCATCTGAATAAAAGCTTGCAGACCATTTTACAGCAACATCAGTACCCTGATATGGTGAGCAAAATTCTCGCGCAGACTTTAGTCGCGAGTGTGTTACTGACTTCTACGATAAAATTTAAAGGTACTTTGA
>DAOUQR010000131.1 GCA_030625525.1 Pseudomonadota bacterium
ATTTGTTAAATCAAATGGTAGATATAAATCCTTGTCAGATTTTGCCGAGGCCAGTGAAAATAAGGCTTGTATCGAATTCTGTCGTGACAGAGTCACTTTGCGCCGACTGCGCGTCGAATATTTGCAAAAACAATTGACAAATAAACCATCATGGCAGGTGATAACGACAATCTTTAAAGAGCTCGCCACGTTAAGAAAATCGTTTCCGGATGTCTATTTTAATGCCCTGCAGCTGCTTGCTGCTTTTAAGAGCGCTATTCTTTCGGGAAAACCCGAGTGGGAAAATGCTTATGATTGTTTAGCACAGCTTGCAGGCACACATGAGCAAGCGAAAGAATTAACTGAAGAATGTAATTTAACGATTGTTATGCGCTATTGCCGGAGTATTCAACGAGGTCGGAATAGCGAAAAAACGTTAAAAAAACTTATCAAATTTTACGAGCGCTTGGAGAATTCTTCTTTTGCAGATAACCCGTATGCCCGGTCATGCTTGCTCGCCGCTAATTTTATTACCAACCATTACGCTGATTTGAGTGAGGCTTATCTTAATAAGGCTGTTACCGGGGACAGTGATGCTTGGTCAGAACTGCAACAGTTAGCTGAAACGCGTATTGAAGCCGTTGTCTGTTGTGGCCGCTATTTTGAGCAATCAGCACTCAGTTTGCAAGAGAAGCTGGGTGATACAGGTTGGTTCGGCATAAAACGTGAAAATTCACAAGTTATCGACGGTATCAGAAAAGCACGGAATTATTACCAGCAAGCGGCGGACAAAAACTATGCCGATGGCTTCTACCGTTTAGGCCTGCTTTATGAACGTGGGTTACGTGTTGAACCCGCGCCCAAAAAGGCCATCTATTATTACTACCACGCCGCAACGCTTGGTTGTGGCGACGCCAAAATTAAACTCAAAGGTTGGGCGCATCAGGGTGATGAGTTTCCTAGGCTCGCTGCAATCGCTAATCTTTATGAAAGCTTTACGCGGGATCTTGATGGTGATCCTAATGAATTCTATAGTAATTATTATTTGCGTGAAGCCTATGAGCTAGATAATAAAGCCTTCATTGAAGAACTCCACTCGATTATTTTCGATAAGAATTATGCCTTGATTATTCGACTTCCATTGGCACAGTTACTCGCTGCGAAGGATGTGGATGGCAAAGGTGTTTCTGCTTTAACTCAGCTTTTGGACGGGCTGTTTATAAACGCGGATGACGAGCAAGAAATACAAACTTATTTTAAGCTGGCCTTTAGGTATTTAACGGCTGAGAATCTATGTCAATATGCTCTGGCGGTCTTTGATGATACTGATCATGCTTATGATTTGAGATTGACCTTGATGGCTATTGCCCAACAAAAAGCCAAAGGCAGTGATTATCAGACGAGTGATGAATTCAATAAGGGTCATAAAATTGTAGAAGATGACATTGAGACGAAAAATATAATTAAGTTGTTGCTACCTTGTCTACCTAGTGCGCCAGAAGAAACGCCCCTGGATGAGAGTGATATGACTTTGCACAAAAAGGGGGCTTCTCGTCCTAAAGTTCTACTTAAACCCTCTTTTCAGAATCAATTAGATGACGCCGGCGTTCCTTTGGATGAGATCCCTGAGAAATTTCTTTGCCCTATAACAAAGGTTATTATGGATCCCGCTGTGATGGACTCCGAGGGGTACTTTTGGGACGAAGCAGCATTTGAAACAAATAAAGCAAAACTTGGGGGAAAAAACCCACATAATACGGATGAGATATTACACCCAGTTGCTTACCCAGCCCTCGAATTGAATAATGAAATCAGAGCATTCGTCAAAGATGCTGTAGCAATGGCTAACAAAAAAGACGATGTTAATAACAATAACAATAACAATAACAATAACAATAACCAAATCGAAAAAGTCTGGTCCGAAAAAAATCCGGCTCTGCATTTTAAAAACGGTGATAATGCGGATGAAGCTAGCTCTAATTTTCCCAATGTTCCAAAGCGCAAGCTAGATGCTGACGTTAAGAAGGAACGATCAGTGGTTCCTTCATAAATCCGGGAATTTGGGGGAGGGCCGTCATCAACTATGTTTTTAAATTTAGAATCGGTTTGCAGTAGGCTTTAACTGCCGAATCTAGGATTATATGCTATAGTGTTAGAGTAATTGTTTGGGGGGGAGATAATCATATGATGTATCAAGATCGAATTACCATTGAATCAGATAAACGCGGTGGTAAGCCATGTATTCGTAACATGCGGATCACGGTTTACGATGTGTTGCAATGGATGGCATCAGGAATGTCTCGTCACGATATCTTGGAAGAATACGAAGAACTGGCTCTAGAAGATATTCAAGCTTGTCTTGAATTCGCAGCACAACGAGAACACATTACCTGGTTGATAAAAGCGGCATAATAGTGAAATTATTACTGGATCAAAATATCTCGAAGCGGATCGTTCCGGCGTTGCAGGCGTGTTACCCAGATACCTCACAGGCTTACATTGAAGGTTTAGAAACTGCGAGTGATCAAAAAATCTGGGCGTTCGCAAAGGAAAATGATTTTATCATTGTCACTAAAGACTCCGATTTTCACGAATTTAGTCTTATGTATGGCCCGCCACCAAAAGTCATCTGGTTGAAATGCGGAAATCAGTCCAATCAATTTATTCGAGATCTGTTATTAAATATGCTGGAATTAATCACCGCATTTGAAGAAGAGTCATCAGCAGCCTGCCTAGAGATTTATTAACAAACAAAATCTTCATAGAGCCAGTTTAAGAATCATTCAAAAGCATTTTCAGCTGGGAGGGGTATATAGGCCCAAATCACAGCCGCGCATGCAGAGAGCGCAGCTGTGATTTGAGTTATGGCGTATTTTATTAGCGAGCGGTATAGAAGTTTGTGGGGCGACACGAATTAAGAGGTAAAGCAAGATGCATTAGGTTGTGCAAAATGGTTTCACCGAGAACTGCTGCTTTCTCGGCTCCGCCGTTGTGTGATGCCCCAAGTTCCAGTATCATTCGCGCCTATGAATAATCCTGTATTAAAGAAGAAACACGCCTCGGCTCCGGCCGATTCACTCCGTATTCCACCTCATTCGATTGAGGCTGAACAGTCGGTCATTGGTGGTCTGTTATTAGATAACAATGCGTGGGACATCGTCTCAGGCAAGATCGTCGAAGATGATTTTTATCGCTTTGAACACCGAACAATCTTTCAATCGTTAATGACGTTGGCGGCTCAAAGCAAACCGTTTGATGTATTGACCTTGGCGGATGCGCTTAAAAACGTCGGGGAACTCGATAATATCGGCGGCGAATTGTATTTATTTGAATTAGCCAACAACACGCCCACGGTTGCCAATATCAGTGCTTACGCCGATATCGTGCGTGAAAAATCCGTCCTAAGACAATTGATCAGTGTTTCAAATGACATCGCCGGTAGTGCGTTTCACCCTGAAGGTCGAAACGTGAGCGAGCTATTGGATGAAGCCGAAACCAAAGTGTTTGCGATAGCGGAACAAACCCATCGAGATTCTGGGCCAGAGGCCATTAGTGATTTGTTAGCAAAAGCCGTAGCAAAAGTGGATAAGCTTTATCATACGAAAGATGCGATTACGGGCTTATCAACGGGCTTCACCGACTTGGATAGCCTGACCTCAGGCTTGCAAGAGGCCGATCTCGTTATTGTTGCTGGACGTCCGTCGATGGGTAAAACAGTGCTTGGTGTGAATATTGCCGAGAATGCCGCATTACAATCGGGCAAGCCGGTGTTAATTTTTAGTTTAGAAATGCCGGGAGATGCGATCGCGATGCGGATGATTTCTTCATTGGGTCGAATTAATCAGCAACGTTTACGTACCGGTGATTTACAAGATGCAGATTGGTCACGCATTACATCGTCAATCAATATGTTAACGGAAGCGCCTTTATTTATTGATGATACAGCGGGCATTAGCCCTATTGAATTACGTTCGCGTGCACGCCGCATAGCAAAAGAGCACGGGCAACTGGGCTTAATTGTTGTCGATTATTTACAGCTCATGCAGATACCGGGGTATAAAGGTGATAACCGTACCCAAGAAATTTCAGAAATTTCACGATCGCTGAAAGCATTAGCCAAAGAACTCAATGTGCCAGTGGTTGCACTGTCGCAGTTAAATCGCAGCTTAGAGCAGCGAGCCGATCGTCGACCCATTATGTCAGATTTACGAGAGTCAGGTGCGATTGAGCAAGATGCGGATATCATTGTCTTTATTTATCGTGATGAGGTTTATCATGAAGATACCCCTGACAAAGGTGTGGCCGAACTCATTATTGCTAAACATCGTAATGGTCCGATTGGAAAAGTGCGCCTAGCTTTCTTAGGGCAGTTCACCAAGTTTGAAGACTTAGCCTATCAACAATATCAACCGCCAGGGAATCATGCGCCCAACTAAATGTGAAATCGATCTAGGCGCACTGAAACATAATTTAGCGCGCACACGAGAA
>DAOUQR010000250.1 GCA_030625525.1 Pseudomonadota bacterium
TACATCAAAGCCTTTATCGCTAAGACAGAAATCTTCAAGCCCGAGCCCACCAAAACCCCACGTGACAGGCTCAATCATGAGTTACTTATTTTAAAAGATAATAAGATCCCCTCCGAGAATCTTCAGCGCTTTTTTCATGCCAGCGGTCAGTATATATTTAAAAATAACCGCCTGATCCGTGAAGGCGATATTGAATATATGGATTTCATGTAAAGTTATAGTCTATACTCAAATTATAAATCAAAGAGTTATTTACGATTATGGGACAAGCATCTCAACAGCAACAGCAATCAGACAACTCGATGGCACCAATTTGGATCATCATCTTGTTGTTTCTTGTGGGTTGGATCATTTGGTATACCGGCCATGCCTATATCGTTGCATTCGTTTTCAAACTTAAAATGACGGAAGCTGAACTCGTTAACCTTGTGGTTGGCCATATGGATAAGGTCATGGCGTATATGAGGGAGACCAATCCTGCCACAGTTACCTTCAACCAACTGTCTGAAGTGTCAGAATATATCGGTGATTATCTGCGTTATCCAATTATTATTATTCTCAGTTTGTTATCTATTATTTTATATTACAGCAATGTCACTTTAAAATTTCGTCGTACCTACAACATGGATAGCTTTAAGCGTTCAGAAATTGAAAATTGGCCACAAATTCGGCCGGTCGCACAAATCGACTTGATCGATACAGATTTACACACGGGCCCCTGGGCAATGGCTTTAAACCCAGTTGAGTTCTGTAAGAAAAATGATTTATTGCGTAAAGACACCTTGAGAGCGGGACAAAAATCCTCGATTCGAGATACGGGGCCGGGCATTACCATTAAGCGATCAGAGTCTAAGCGACTGTTTACCATGCAACTGGGGGAATATTGGGAAGGTCCTCAGCATTTACCCATTTATGTTAAAGCCTTGCTAGCCTGTTTTGCGGCTAAATTAAATCGTGACCGAGATAGCTGTTATAAATTATTGGATCAAATTAACCTGTCAACCTCATCGGGTAAACTAAACTTTTCCGGCGTTGACGAGTTATTATACAAACACGTGAATAAAGAAAACGTGCAAAAAATTATGTCACAACATGCGTATACATTGACCGTGATGGCTAGCATATTAGAGGCTGCTCGTAATGATGGCGTGCTTTGTACGGCTGATTTTCTTTGGCTAAGACCGGTTGACCGTACATTATGGTATATGCTGAATACGATAGGTCGGCAAACACCGTTTGTTGAAGTTGCTGGGCCATTTGCGCATTGGCGTGTTGAGAAAGAATTACAACATCGCGTTATGGTGCCGATGATTGATGAAGCCGTGAAAGCGTTGGACGTTGCGGTCAAAGAGGTCAAACTTAAACGCGAAGAAGTTATGGCATTGGATGATTAATTAAGAGCTAAAAGGTAGCGCTATGTTAAGGGGTATTGAAGGCAGACAGGAAATCGATCCGGCCTTATTGTTACGTGATACACGCACAATGAGTCAACGGATTGCTGATTTCTTTAAAGATCCCACCAATGTCACCGTGGTGCTCATTACGCTCGCGTTGTGTGCCTATTTTTTTGCAGCTTTTGCGGATCTGATTCTAGTCATAGGTCTAAGCATGTTCGTCTATACCTTTACAAGAAGAATGACTCTGCCTTTTCGTATGCCTCAGCGCGCTAAAATCAAAGATTACAATGATTTACAACCCGACAATAAAACCCCGAATCGAGCGCGCGGTATTGCTTTTTTTGGTAATGATAAAAAGACCAATGAAGAATTGTGGTTCACTAATGAAGACATGCGAACGCACGTATTAATTTTTGGTTCCACGGGTAGTGGTAAAACCGAGGCGATGTTGTCGCTGGCCTATAACTCTTTAGTACAAGGCTCGGGTTTCATCTATGTGGATGGTAAAGGTGACAACACGCTGTATGCGAAAATCTTTTCGATGGTGCGCAGCATGGGGCGTGAGGATGACTTGTTATTAATTAATTTTATGACCGGCGCGCGTGATATTGTGGGCCCTCAGGAAAAACGTTTATCTAACACTTTAAATCCATTTGCGACAGGATCATCAAGCATGATCGCGCAGCTGGTGGTGAGTCTAATGGATTCTTCCTCTCAATCATCAGATGGTGATATGTGGAAAGGGCGAGCGATCAGTTTCGTTGAAGCCCTCATGAAAGTGTTAGTGTATATGCGAGATGAAGGCGCTATCTTATTGGATGCGAATACCATTCGTAATTATTTTCATTTGCCGAAACTAGAAAGTATCGGGATTGATAAGGTTTTCCCTCGTAACGATCAAGAGGGCGTGAGTTTAGAAAATGTACCATCGGTGGTTTTAGAGCCGATCAAAAACTATCTCGATACGTTACCGGGTTTTAATCGCGATAAAAAAGGTAAGCAAGCACAGCAAACTCTGGAGCAGCATGGTTTTATCGTGATGCAGTTGACGCGAGTATTCACCTCGTTAGCCGATACATACGGTCATATTTTAAGAACGAATTTAGCCGAAGTGGATTTTAAAGATGTGGTGCTCAATCGACGTATCTTAGTGGTATTGTTGCCAGCGCTTGAGAAATCACCCGAAGAATTAGCCAATTTAGGTAAAATTGTGATCGCATCACTGAAAGCGATGATGGCCGCTGGTCTGGGTGAGGAAGTTGAAGGGGACTACGCGGATGTCGTCGAACGTAAACCCACGAATGCGCCAACGCCGTATTTATGTATTTTAGATGAGTATGGTTACTACGCAGTACAAGGCTTTGCGGTTGTACCAGCGCAAGCGCGTTCACTCGGTTTCTCCACAGT
>DAOUQR010000022.1 GCA_030625525.1 Pseudomonadota bacterium
GTTTTATTTTCTGTGTGTTTTTTTTTGGAGTTATTTACGACTCCTCCCTCTACTCCCGTCCCCGCCCCCCTCCCCCACCGCGGCTGTGATTTAATCTATTGTGTAGTTTAGTATTTCTGAGGATTCATTAAGGCCAGGTTCGCATCTTGAAGCGGGATGGGTTATGCCCATGCCATCGGAAGATGTCAATTTCTGCTTGGTGTGATAAGCGCTTATAATCCTAATCCGAAAGGATTAATTGCAATTATTGATTGATTTCTACTATAATCCTACTATAGTGATATTTTATGTGATTCAATGCAGTTTATTGTAATTAAACCTAACCAAATAGGATTTTTATGGCTAGACGTGTCAAAATAATTGATTCGCCTGACTTTCGTCAACCGCTGACTGCCGAATTATTAGGGCAGGCAATCAAGGCAAAGCGCACACAAAGTTCTTTGCGTTTGGAAGATGCGGCGGCTCTTTGCGGCGTGTCTAAGCAAACCTACATGAACATCGAGCATGGAAATGACACGTGTCAATTTGCTAATGTTTTAAAAATTTGTGCGGGTTTGGGTATTAAGTTATATGTTTCACCCTGGACTGACAGTGATGAGGGCAATCATGAGTGGCAATAATCATGCTTTAAGTGTTTATTTAGGTGATCATAAGCTTGCCAAACTGACGTTCAGCAATGAGCGATTAGAATGGCTTTACACAAAAAAATGGCAGGAAATAGGCTATCCGATTTCGCCACATTTACCCCTGCATGAACAAATACCTAGCGTAAACGTAGAGCGATTTTTACGAAATTTATTACCTGAAGGTAATGGTTTAGATGAGTTGATAAGATGTTTCCATTTAAGTCGATACAACACCTTTGGGTTGGTTCAAGCACTGGGATTAGATATTCCAGGCGCGTTAGTTATTATTTCATCCGAAAAGAAAATATCGAGAGAACCATTTTTTAGACCGATCAGTGATAATGAACTTGAACAACGTCTTAAATCACGAGAGGAATTAAGTTTAATTATCTGGGATTCTAAACCCCGTTTATCTAGCGCGGGTGTGCAAGATAAAATTAATGTGATGCTCAATTCTGAAGGTCAATTAGGATTTGGTGAGGGCAGCCTCTGTTCAACACATCTTCTTAAATTTGAAAAAAAGAACGTCGCTCATTTGGTTTTAAATGAATATATTACGATGCAGTTAGCTAGAAATTGTGGATTAACGGTCGCAAAAGTAAAGCTCATGCGTTACGGCAAAGAACCGGCTTTATTAGTTGAGCGATTTGATAGAAAGCTGGTTTCAAATTCTTTAATAAAACGTCGCCACATTATAGATGGATGTCAGTCGCTTAACTTGTCTCCCGATCATAAATCTGAACGAAATTTTGGGGGCGGGCGGGATGTCGCTCATATTCGCGATGGTGCCAGTTTAATAAAATTATTTGCATTTGCAGATCAGTGTGCGAATCCTGCTATAACTAAATTACAGCTTTTGGACTGGACCTTGTTTAATGTGCTTATCTTTAATTATGATGCACATGGAAAAAACATTAGTTTTTTTGTTGGCTCAAACGGTATTGTGCTGACTCCATTTTATGATTTGGTGAATATAAGAATGTATCAAACGTTCGAACAAGAAATGGCGATGGCACTGGGAGATGAATTTGATGGGAATACCGTGAATGCTTATCAACTAGCTGATTTTGCGGATACTTGTCAATTGAATCGAACATTAGTGGCGACACGTCTTAGAACTTTAATCGCTAAACTTGTAGACGCTTTGAATGATGACTTGTTTTTAATGGCAACGACGAATGAAGAACAGCAGTATTTGCAGCGCTATCGATCGATGATCCTTGAGCGCTGCGATCACTTGCTAATTCAATCAGAAGGTATTCTCACGATTGTATTGTAGGACTATATCTACTCGATTTATTAGCTTATCTTTTAATAGCACGGGTGGTTTACCAAATAGAGTTAAACGAAGTTTATCAAATAGTGGATGGCGTTGTTGTGAGAGTACGCTGCATTCCTGCCATGTTTTGGCAAAGGATTCTCGTGATTCATCATTTTCAAAGTCATCTAATCGCTTGAATAAATACTGTTCTAAAAATCGTTTGTCATCATAATTTGCGATGTAATTATCTTCGCATTTCAGTGCTTTTAAACAGGCGACTCGGCAGTTATCGATTGTTTTTTTTGAGTAATAAAAGTCATAATCCGGATGGCGTCGTCTGAGCGTGGAAAGTTCCCTCAGACTTTTGAGCAAAGACGGCAGCTCGGCAGGCAAATATTTAAGATAGGTTTTTAGCATTTTAGGTTCGTTTAAAAGGAACAGTTTTTCTAATAAGTTAGACCAGCGATAGCAGTATAATGATTTGATATAATCAGCATCCCATGAAACTTCGCTTTTTTCAGCTATCTTTGTGGAGTATCTTGTAAAGGTTATTGGTATACCCGTTTTGAGTAATTCGAGAAAGGCTTGGTTTTTTTGCGGATTGTGATCAAGTTCAAAGTCTTTTGTAATTGAAAAAATCGTCTTTCTTGACATGGCTTTGGCATGACTAATAATTTGTTCGGCTATATCGAAATTATTTGCGATAAACGATCGTGTTTTTAGTTTTTCGATAAATATAGGTTCTAGTTGAGCCAGTAAAATCGCATATTGGTCGGGACTATTTTTGTTTTTTTCTTGAGGGAGTTTGATTTCTAAAGCATAGGCAATCTTATTTAAGTTATCGATTAGATATTTATAATTGCTTTGTCGAACACGATCGTAGCCATTGATATCACCAATGGCACAGAGAAAATTTAATTTATGGTCGTTACCAGTCACTCCTTCTATAATAAGACCCAGTGGGTCTCTAGGCATCTTAGAAAGGCTGTTTTGTTGATATTTAACTTGTATTTTATTTTCATACTTGATTTTATTAATCACATCCGGGCAGATATCCTTAATGAGTGTCACAACGCGTTTATCTTGTGAATTTTTTGCAGCCTTGAGATCGAGAAGTTGATCGGATAGGCTATATTCTTTAACACCAGAATTTGGCGTTAAAATATAAATTGGAACATAGAGAGCAAGCGTTTTATAAAGCAAACCTAATTTGTGGATCCCATTTAAGCGCTCAATAAAGGTATCTTTGGCCACTGCGATTCCGATCACCGATTTGCGACTCAATCTAGCGAGAATTTCATTGGGTTCAGGGACAATCCCTTGGCTTCTAAGCTTTGCTAAACGTTGTTTTAATTGTTCGAGCGTGATACTACGATAGACTTTATGCTGCCATTCGAAAAGTTTTCTCTCTTTTAACCACCACCGTTGGTGAGAATTGATTGTTTGACTAAAAACATATTTATCATTATTTAAATCGCAACGTTTTACATCAAACATAAGTGCAATGTTTGCTTGGTATTCTGGATTCGCGGGCTGAAATAATTCAATCACACCATCAGTTGGGATTAAGGTGGTGGGTGACTTTTTTGTATACTCGCTATCTTTTTCCCGACCGCGCTGTGAATCATCATTTTTTTTATCGTACCATTTTCCTGTTTTTGGATGATAAGCTCGTGACCTATCAACCAATGTCGCGTCCACTTTTTTCACCGGACGTTCGGTGCTTGGATTGCGTAACTGTGTTAATAAATCATCCCAAGAACGATTATCAATAGGCGTCACTGGTGAACAAAGGGTTTTAACTAAGACATCACCTTGCTTGATAATACGATTCGTTTCTTTTGCTTCAACATAAATAGGATTAAATTGATACATCGTTATATCCTCATGGTTTTAAGTTCAGTAATTTCGGGTAGGTGCAGGGATGTCGTCTTAATGAGTTTGTTCATCCCGATCTCTTCTCTAATGGATTTCGGAATACTTTTTTTATATTGACCGGCCTGATAAGGCACACCGACTTTATTGGCAACAACCAAGACTTCATCAAAACTGTGGTTACCGCCAGCGGTTAAATAAGCAAAACAAGCGAGCGCGTAGTGTTGGAGTTGTTTGTTGGATAAGTTGGATAGGACACCTAAGATCATATGGGAGCCGGTGTGACCTGAGGGGCCTGCGACAAAGGGTAGTTTGTGTTTTATGACCTTCTTATAATAATCTGTATTTGTTTTAGCTTTAGCTTTGAATTTATTCATTGCTGGAAAATGGGGGGTTAAATTAGGTGATTTTTTTGAGAAAAATCCGCAGCGTGATATACCGGATTTATGGGTGATTTGTTCTGCGACGTCGACGGCTTCTCTACCTCGATCAGAGAACAGTGGATTAAAAAACAGTTGTTTTACGGTATTTTGTTTTCTAAGAAGTGTTTTTTCATCTGTGATGACGGCATCGAATAAACGGTGTGTAAAAACACTGTGGATCAACAACGTTGTTGGCAGGCTGGTGGAATCAGACTCCAGTAATTGAATCAATCTATCTGCAATGTCTTCTGGAAGGTTCGGCTGTGTTTCATCTAATGATAGATGACCAAACATCGTCTTACTGAATAATTCACGGTGTATATTGGAACTATTTTCAATACATTCAACTACTGCCTCACGACGATTTTGAATCATCTCAAGGATAAATTGATTCACAATGTCTACCGTTTCTAACAACGTAGGACTTTCTAACAATGAAACCGCAAGCACAGTTTCAAAACGTTCACGAAAAGCGACATGGATAGCATCACTCGCTTGGCTTTGTTTTTTAAACATAATAAACATCCTCATATTCAAAACATCAACAATGAGAAGCGAGTATGAGGGGTTTATTGTGTTCGATAAAAACGATTGTTTATATTAAGACAATAGCTAATGCCTATCGCTTTGATGTGTGTTTTAAAAATTCGATTCTCTAATTCACTAGGCTCTGACTAGGATATCAGTTATCATTGCCTCTTTTGTTTTCAACGTTTTAGCAGCATGCAGATTATTCGCGGATTACACAATATTCGCTCAGAACATCAGGGCTTAGCCGTTACTATCGGTAACTTCGATGGATTTCATCTTGGGCATCAAGCGATCATTGCTGAGTTGGAAAAATCGGCGGATGAACATGCTTGCCAGACGATGGTGATGTTGTTTGAGCCTCAGCCCCGTGAATTTTTTCAAGGGGACGCTGCGCCTGCTAGGCTCAGTCGTTTTCGAGAAAAATGTCAGTTACTTGAGGATGCGGGTGTTGACACGATTTTAGTCATTCCGTTTAACGCGCAATTTGCTGCGATGAGTGCTGATGCCTTTGTCGAAGAATTATTAGTTAAGCAACTGAAAGTTAAATACTTACTGGTGGGTGATGACTTTCGTTTTGGGCACAAGCGCCAAGGTGACACTCCTTTATTGATGTCAGCAGGGCACAAGCATGGCTTTGAGCTGCAGCATACGCCATCCATTTTATTGGACGGTGAACGCGTGAGTAGTACGCGAGTGAGGCAATCGTTGGTGGATGCTGATTTTAGGCAAACACAGAAGCTGCTGGGTCGTCCGTATCAAATGATGGGACGCGTCATCAAAGGTGAGCAGCTTGGTCGTACTATCGATGTGCCCACCGCGAATATTTTAGTTAATCGACGGGTTTCTCCTTTGCAGGGGATCTATTGCGTGACAGTTGATGGGATTAAACCGCAATCTATGCCTGGAGTGGCCAGTATAGGAACCCGCCCAACGGTTAACGGCAAACGTTTTTTATTGGAAGTTTTTCTATTCAATTTTAATGGGGATTTATATGGCCGCCATTGTCGAGTTAATTTCCATAAAAAATTGCGTGATGAAATAAAATACGATAATTTTACCTTACTACACCAACAAATCTTGCGTGACATTGAGCAAGCAACCCAATACTTCAAAGAGAATAATTATGAGTGATTATAAACAAACTTTAAATCTGCCAAAAACAAAATTTCCGATGAAAGCGAATTTAGCAAATCGGGAACCGAATACCTTGGTTTTGTGGCAAGAACTCGATATTTATAATACCTTGCGACAAGAGCGTAAAGGCCAAGAAAAATTTATCTTGCACGATGGTCCTCCTTACGCGAATGGCCATATTCATATTGGGCATGCACTCAATAAAATTCTTAAAGATATTATCATTAAATCTAAAACGCTATCAGGCTACGATGCGCCTTATATTCCTGGTTGGGATTGTCATGGTTTACCGATTGAACTCAATGTTGAGAAAAAACTCGGCAAAGCGGGCGTGCATGTGTCGGCAAAAGATTTTCGACAAAAATGCCGTGAATATGCCGGTGCTCAGATTGATATTCAACGTGAAGAATTTAAACGTCTTGGTATCATCGGCGATTGGAATAACCCTTACGTCACGATGGATTTTAAATACGAAGCAAATATTATTCGCGCATTGGGAAAAGTGGTTGAAAATGACTTATTAAAGCCAGGTTTCAAACCCGTACATTGGTGTATGAATTGTGCTTCAGCTTTAGCGGAAGCCGAAGTGGAATACAAAGATAAACACTCACCTGCAATTTATGTCCGTTTTAATGTGTTAGATGAAGCATCTATTTTAGACCGACTTCATCATAGCCCGGATGGTTTTGGTGAAGGTCGCATTAGTGTTCCAATTTGGACGACAACACCGTGGACATTACCGGCTAACCAAGCGGTTTGTTTAAATGCGCGATTAGAATATGCATTGGTCCAGTTAAAAATCGACGGACAGCAGGAACGTATGTTGATAGCGCAAGCCCTGATTGAAGATGTGATGTCACATTTGGATATTGCTGATTATCGGGTGATTGCTTATGGTCAAGGTGAAACACTTGAGGGATTAAAATTACAGCATCCATTTTATGATCGAGAAGTTCCTATTTTAATGGGTGATCATGTGACGACCGAAGCCGGTACCGGTAATGTTCATACTGCACCGGCGCATGGCCCCGACGATTATGTTGTGTGTATGAAATATGATATTCCGATTATTCATCCTGTTAATGGCAAAGGGGTTTTTAAAGAAGACACTGAATTTTTTGCAGGCTTACACGTATTAAAAGCCAATGATGCAATTCTTGAAGTGATTAAATCGAAAGCTAATCTACTGCATGCGGATGCTATTGATCACAGTTACCCACATTGTTGGCGTCACAAAACGCCCGTAATTTTTCGAGCAACACCGCAGTGGTTTATTCATCTTGATCAAGCTCACCTTCGTAAAGATGCGATGGAATCAATTTATAAAGTGGATTGGATCCCGGATTGGGGGCAAGCGCGTATTGCTGGGATGATCGCGAACCGCCCGGATTGGTGTATTTCACGTCAACGCTCTTGGGGAGCGCCGATCACTTTATTCGTACATAAAGATTCGCATGAGTTACATCCTAAAACACCGGCTTTTATTGAAGAGATTGCAACGCGTGTTGAGAAAGACGGTATTGATGCTTGGTTTGATTTGGATCCGGTGGAATTACTCAAAGAAGAAGCGGACGATTATTTTAAAGTAACGGATACTTTAGATGTATGGTTTGATTCAGGCGTAACGCACCAATGTGTTTTAAAGCAACGTGATGAATTGCAATTTCCAGCCGATTTATATCTCGAAGGAAGTGATCAACACCGAGGTTGGTTTCAATCGTCGTTGTTAACGGCCGTTGCAATTGATGGGCAAGCGCCGTTTAAACAAGTGTTAACTCATGGCTTCACTGTTGATGCGACGGGTCGCAAAATGTCAAAGTCAGTTGGTAATGTGGTTGCTCCCGATAAAGTCATTAAAAGTTTAGGCGCAGATGTGTTGCGTTTATGGGTGGCTGCAACGGATTATCGTACGGAATTAAATATTTCTGATGAAATTTTAAAGCGAATGAGTGATTCATATCGACGTATTCGAAATACATCGCGATTTTTATTGTCTAATTTATTTGATTTTGATCCGAACATTAATGCGCTTGATGTTGAAGATATGTTGGCGCTCGATCGCTGGGTGGTTCAACAAACACAATTATTACAACGTGAACTTGTGGATGCCTACGATAGTTATCAATTTCATTTGATTTATCAAAAAATTCATAATTTTTGTGCCATGACATTGGGTAGTTTTTATTTAGATATTATTAAAGACCGACAATACACCTGTAAAACGGATAGTAATGCAAGGCGGTCTTGTCAAACGGCAATGTATCATATTATTGAAGCATTAGTGCGTTGGTTGGCTCCTGTTTTAAGTTTTACGTCAGAAGAAATTTGGCAAAACTTACCGGGTGAACGTGAGGGATCCGTTTTGTTAACAACCTGGTATGACAACTTTCCAGAAATCGCAGAAGAAAGCGCCTTTGATAATGCCTTTTGGGATCAAATGTTAAAAGTTCGTGATGAAGTGAATAAGCAATTAGAGCTAGCACGTAACGCGGGTGTTATTGGTTCTGCCTTAGCCACCAATGTTGTTTTATATGCGGATGAAAATTTGCAAACGCAATTGAAGCACTTAGGTGATGAATTAAGATTTGTATTAATTACGTCGAGCGTTGAAATTAAGCCAGCAAGTGAACATCAAGGCAACGCCGCTGAAACAGAACTAGAGGGTCTATGGGTGCACATTGAGCCGACGGATCATGAAAAATGTCAGCGTTGTTGGCATCGTCTTGAAGAAGTTGGGCAGCATTCTACGCATCCAGAATTATGTGGCCGTTGTATAGACAATATTGACGGTGTGGGTGAGCAGCGCCTGTTTGCTTAAGGGGATAATTATAATGCATAAGCGATGGTATTTTTATTTAGTGAGCACTTTTATAGTCGTTTTGGATCAAGCGACAAAATTTCTAGCGTCATCAAACCTACCTTACAATCAACCGGTAAAAGTTTTATCGGTTTTTAATTTAACCTTGGCCCATAACACCGGCGCGGCCTTTAGTTTTTTAAGTCGAGCGGGTGGCTGGCAATCGTTATTTTTTATTGCACTCGCTAGTGTGATGAGTGTTGTTTTATTTATTTGGGTTTGGCGAACAAAAGAAGATGAAAGCTTACAAGCGATTGCACTTGCTCTCATTTTAGGTGGGGCACTCGGCAATTTAATTGATCGAGTTTTTCATGGTTATGTTATCGATTTTATTCAAGTGCATTATCAACATAATTACTTCCCCATTTTTAATATTGCGGACTGCGCTATTTCGATAGGGACAGGGCTTTTCGTTTTTATTTTATTATTTTTGAATAAACAGGAGGCCGCCATATGAAAAAATTGTTGCTGATTATTTTAATCACGAGTGTTGCGTCTACATTGTCTTTTGCCGGTGATACTGTCTGTACTGAAGGAGCCACTTGCTTTTGCCCAACCGCTCACGTTCCTAATATAAAAACCCCGGCGGGTTGGACTGTTTTTAGTGGTAATTATTTTTAT
>DAOUQR010000268.1 GCA_030625525.1 Pseudomonadota bacterium
CCTTGAAATAAAGTTAATGCTGCCGGAATAAGGATCCGCAATTGCATGTTATGAGGAATGAAGCTTAACCAAACGACCGCCAGCATTAAAATGAATGGGTAAACTTTAGCAAATACCATTTTGGTATTTGGCTGTGGACAGACTGTATTTCGCTTAAATAATACGAACAATACTTTAAAGCTTGCCATCGCCACTAACATACTACTGAATAAACTAATCCCTATCAGTGGCCAAGAATATGCACCCCCCACTATTTTAGATTCGTAGGTCATCTCTTTTGCAATAAAACCAAAAAAAGGTGGTAAACCAGCCATTGTTAATAAACCCACAATTAGCATGATGGCTAAAACAGGTTCTTGCCAGGCAATACCTTGGAGCGCTTGTATATCCCGTGTCCCATATTGTTTATCGATGATGCCTGCCAGCATAAATAACAAGGCTTTATATAAAGCATGCACTAGTAGGAGCACCACCATTGCCTCAGCAGTGAGAAATTCATTGCCCGCTAATAAATAAAACATCGATCCTAATGCAAACAATGTGGTGTAAGCTAAAATCCCTTTTAAGTCGCTGACCGTCACACTTAAAATGGCTGAAATAAGCATGGTGGTCAATCCAATAGCCACTAATGTCGGGTACCAAATGGGTAATGATGCAAATAAAGGATGCAATCTTGCTATTAGATAGACACCCGCTGTCACCATGGTTGCAGAATGAAGATAGGCACTCACCGGTGTTGGTGCTTCCATGGCATCCGAGAGCCAAAAATAAAAGGGGAACTGTGCTGATTTAGTCATGGCCCCAAGTAATATAAGTAAAAATACGGCATTGATAGATGTCATTGACATATTATTCAAGAGTGCACGCAGCGGGGTTGATAATGCGGTGCTGCCTGAATCGATCGATAAAATGATAAAGCCGGCCAGCATCGCTAAACCACCTAATACAGTTATAAGCATCGCATTAAATGCCGCTGCACGAGCGGCTTCAGAGGTATAGTCAAATTGAATGAGTAAATAGGAGCTGAGTGTCGTCATTTCCCAGAAAAGAAAGAAGCTAATAAAGTCATCGCAGAGCACAACCCCCAACATACTGACGATAAACACTTGCAAGAAAGCAATAAATCGCCGAAATTGTTGTAAGTCATCTTTAAAATAGCTGCTCGCGTAGCCCAAAATTAATATCCCAATGCCACTGATTAACATCACGAATAAACGCGATAAGCCATCATCGAGAAATGAAAATTGGATAGATAAAACGTTTGACCAAGTCAAAGAGGCAAAGTTGAAAACAGAGATAAATTGATTCGCCCATAAAAATGGCAATAGCAGATAAAAGCAGGCCAACAATAGAATGGTGCGCCTACCCAGACGAAAAAAGAGCGGCGATAAGAATAAGCCGATTAGCAGATACAATCCAATGTTTATCAAGTAGCAAATCTCGTGCAAAGCGTCATCCGTGACCAGTGAGTATAACGAAATGTGCAAAAATGCCAAGCAGCAGTTGAGGTCAACAGTTGAGGTCACAGTTGGGGTCAATCACCGACTCTTTTATTTTTTTCCTTAATTTTCATCTGGATACGAAGACAAACAGTCGGTGTCGGTCTCTGCAACTTTTAAATTCAGGCGGATAAAGAATAAATCAGTCAGAGACCGAAATAAATCAGTCAGAGACCGACACCGACTGTTTATTTCTGTAATGCCTTGAAATTAAAGTAAAAAAATAAAAGAGTCGGTGATTGACCCCTCATCCAGAGTAGACTTCTAGCTGTAGGGGTGGCAAAATTCACCTGTTTCCCCAACGACTTACATAATTTCGAGGATGCTCATGAAAAAACGATTCATATTAACCATTGTGGCGTTGGTTGCGATCTTTGGATTGGTGTTTGGTTTTGATTTTGTCAGAACAATGATGATCAAGCATTTCATGGCGAGTTATCAGCCACCGCCGGTTACGATCTCTTCGGCTGTGGCCAAGACTGAAGATTGGCATCCATCCATACCGGCGGTTGGCAATTTATTGGCGAGCAGTGGTGTTGATATGACTTCTGAGGTTTTGGGTAAAGTGACTGCCATTCATTTTATCTCGGGTCAGCAGGTGGAGAAGGGCGCTTTATTGATTCAATTGGATGATAGCATCGAGCAAGCACAATTGATCAGTGACAAGGCTACGTTGAAACAAGCGACTTCAGATTTTAACCGTCAGCAAAATCTATTCAAAAAAGGGGTGGCGTCGACGTCAAAATTAGATGCTGCTAAAGCTGTTTTAGATAAAGCCGCTGCATCTGTTGACGGCACAAAAGCACAAATTGCTAAAAAGAACATTCGTGCTCCATTTTCTGGAAAATTAGGAATACGTTTGGTGAATCTGGGTGAGTACGTCTCACCTGGGCAAACAAGCTTGGTGAGTTTACAACGAGTGGATCCTTTGTATTTGCGTTTTTATTTACCTGAGCAATATTTAAGACAACTCCATGTGAATCAAAAAGTGGATATGAATATACAATCCTTCCCTAACCGGGTGTTTGCCGGCCGTGTCACGGCTATCAATTCAACCATTGATCCTAAAACACATAATATCTTAGTCCAAGCCACCATCGCGAATAAAGATCGCTCCCTTTATCCAGGGATGTTTGCAGAAATTC
>DAOUQR010000142.1 GCA_030625525.1 Pseudomonadota bacterium
TATGTCTTTGTGTGACCACGAGTGCCAAAACGATCTTAGTTGTCGGTGATAGCATCAGCACAGGTTTTGGCGTGCCGACAGGAAAAGGCTGGGTGGCCTTATTACAAAAAAAATTAAAAAACGATGTAGTCGTTAACGCCAGCACCAGCGGTGATACCACAGCAAATGCATTAGCCAGATTCCCCCAAGCCTTATCAGAACACAAACCCAATATCGTGATCATTCAATTAGGCGGCAACGATGGATTACGCGGCTCGTCGTTGAGTGAGATGAAAAAACACTTAGCCAAGATGATCGAAGCATCACAGAACATAAGCGCCAAAGTACTACTGGTTGGAGTACGCTTACCCCCTAACTACGGTGAAGCCTACATCAAGAAATTTACGCAAGTCTATATTCAGCTAGCCAAACACTACAAAATCCCCCTAGTACCACACGCCTTAGCCGGGATCGGCGGCCACAGGGAGATGATGCAAATCGACGGAGTTCACCCAACAGAACAAGCCCAAAGAATCTTACTCAACAACATAGGCAAATATCTTGATCCATTACTGAAGTAAAAAATACCATGCGCGGCTGTGATTTCTTTATACGATTAATCAGAGTAAGCTTTCCACCCGATCAATCTCATCCGCACTACCGTATAAGCACAGAATATCATGTGCCTGAATTCTTGTACTTAGATCCGGATCAATCAGTCGTTGTTTTCCACGTCGAAGCGCCGCAATTCTTAAACGGGCATTTTCATCTATAAGTTCCCCGATAGCCGCCCCGATCATCTTCGATTCAACAGGAACTTCAACTGCTTGTAATATCTCACTCGAGGGGAGCTCCTCAAACGAGAATTCCTCTTCGCCAGGAAATACCATGCGCATTAAATCATAGCGCTGATCACGACTGCGTTTTATTAATTGATTCACCGTTTTAGGCGGGATTTTTAATAATAATAGAATATGCGAAGCCAACATCAAACTGGCCTCTAAACTTTCTGGGATCACCTCAGTCGCCCCATTGTCATAAAACAAATCCGTATCACTTTCATCATAACTGCGCACAATGATCGGCAATTTTTTGTGATGAACTCTCACTTGTTGCAGAATTTTTAACGAAGTTTGCTGTCCAGCAAAACTCACAACTAATGCCTTGGCTTGATCAATACGAGCCGCTTTGAGAATTTGATAATGTGTCGCATCCGCATAAACTACATTATCACCCGCCAAAGACGCATGCTTAATGCGCTCAGGATCTAAATCGAGAGCAATAAACGCAATACTAACATGCTCAAGTAAGCGAGCAATGTTTTGACCGACACGTCCAAATCCACAAATAATGACATGGTCAGACAAATCGTGAGCCGCATCATGGATATTTGGAAGCTCACTTGATTCAACTTTCGATTGCTTCAATCCCAGCAAAAACGAGACGATACGTTTATTATGTTCAATGATAAAAGGTGCAATGAGCATACTCATTAATATGGCGGCTAAAATCACTTGTCCATAATCCGTTGGCAACAATTGATAACTAAGCGCAAGCGATAAAATCACAAAACCAAATTCACCACCTTGACCTAGCACCAAAGCGGTGCGAGCAGATACCACCGGATCTCGCGTAAAAATTAAGCCCAATCCACCAATTAAAACGGTTTTGAAAACAAGCAAAGCGACTAATAACATCAGCATCCAAGGCCACGCATACATTAAAATGCTCAGATTTAATTGCATGCCGACGGAAATAAAAAATAAGCCAAGCAAGATATCTCGAAAAGGGCGTAAGTCCACCTCAAGTTGATGACGAAACTCCGTTTCGCCCAACATGATCCCAGCAAGAAAAGCCCCAAGAGCGAGAGACAAGCCAAAATAGTCAGTCAACCAAGCACAGCCTAAGGTGATTAATAACGCAGTAAGTGTGAATAATTCTAATGACCGAGTTTTAGCAATGAAATAAAACAAAGGTCGCAACAACCATCGACCCAACAATAAAATCGTCGCAATGGCTATAGAACCCTTAACTACGGCCCAACTAATACTTATCGTCAGTGAGGCCAGATCGATGTTCACCAAGCTAGGAATTAATATCAAAATGGGGATCACAGCCAAGTCTTGAAACAATAAAATGCCAATCGCATTTTGACCATGGTGTGCATTTATCTCAAATTGTTCGGTTAATTGCTTACTGACAATCGCCGTTGATGACAGGGCTACGATGCTGCCGACAACAATCAATTCAGCTAAAGTCATCCCAAACCATGCACCAACAAGTATGGTGATGAGCATGCTTAATAGCACTTGCAATCCGCCAAAACCAAACACAACACGGCGCATGCTAATCAAACGGCTCAGAGAAAATTCCAGGCCAATCATAAATAATAAAAAGACTACACCAAATTCAGCGACATCATGCGTGAGTTCAGTATCAGGAACCCAGGCAAGCAGATGTGGCCCCGTCACGATACCAACGGTGATATAACCAACAATAGCGGGTAAGTGCAGCCGATGAAAAACCACAGAAACGAACACGGCGCTGAGTAATAAAATTAAAATTTGATTGAACATGTGCCTTGTCAATTCCATTTTTGCTAAGCATACTTCATGAAATTAAAAAGGGCTAGAGATATGGAAATACAATTTTTAGGTGCCGCACAGGAAGTCACCGGCTCATGTTATTTGATCCGCGTTAACGAGCATCAGATCTTGGTGGACTGTGGATTGATTCAGGGAGGGCGAAGCGATGAAGACCGTAACACGCATGATTTTCCCTTCAATGTTAATCAAATCGATGCTGTGGTGTTAACGCATGCGCATTTGGATCACTCCGGACGCTTACCCAAACTCATCCGAGAGGGGTATCAAGAGCCGATTTACGCGCATCCTGCAACGCGTGATCTGTGTGAAATCATGCTCGAAGACGCCGCCTATATTAATGAAAAAGATACGGAATGGAAAAATCGCCGTCGAGCACGCAAACACTTAGCGCCCATCGAACCACTCTATACACGCGAAGATGCACTCAAGGTGATCCCTCTATTTAATACCTTGGAATATAATCATAAGAAAGAAATCTTACCGAAGATCACTATTCGTTTAATCGATGCCGGACATATTTTAGGATCAAGTTGTGTAGAAATCTGGATTGAAGAAAACGGTGTGACGCGAAAATTGGTTTTCAGTGGCGATCTCGGTCATAAAGGCGCACCGATATTACACGATCCAACCCCCATCAAAGAAGCTGATTTAATCGTGATGGAAAGCACTTACGGTGATCGCCTACATCGCAGTTGGGAATCAACCTGGCAAGAAATGTCCGAAGTGTTGGCAGCCGCAAGCCAAGGCGGTGGCAACATATTAATTCCTGCATTTGCAATTGGACGAACCCAAGAATTACTCTATTTATTCCATAAAAATTTAGCGGACTGGAAATTAGAAAACTGGGAAGTTTTTCTCGATAGCCCCATGGCGATCAACGCCACGAAAGTCTATGCCAAATACTGGCAACTCTACGATAAAGAAACACGTGAATTAATTAAAAAAAGCGGCAGTCCATACTTGCTACCGAATTTACATATATCAGAAACACCTGAGCAATCGATGCAAATCAATCGAATGCGCTCAGGTGCGATTATTATAGCGGCAAGTGGTATGTGTTCAGGCGGGCGGATCATGCATCATTTAAAGCACCAAGTCTGGCGAAACGATTGTCATATCATCATGGTGGGCTACCAAGCTCACGGGACAATCGGTCGTGCGCTCGTTGATGGTGCCAAAGAGATTCGATTATTTGGTGAAACGATCAACGTCGGCGCGACGATCCATACCGTGGGAGGTTTATCTGCGCATGCCGACCAAGCGGGTTTGATGGACTGGTTTAGCCATTTTGAAGGTCAACCGCACGTGGCACTCACGCATGGTGAAACCCGTGCGGCGAGTTGTTTCGCCGATCTATTGTATGACCGTTTTGCCGTGCATGCTTGGCAACCTAAAAAAGGTGCGCGCGTAGATTTATTAACAATGAAAATAGATGGATAACATGATTAAAAAAATCTTCTTTTTGAGCTTGATGTGTTTTTGCTTTCAATCAGTCATCGCTAACTCGATGTCGGCGGCTTTTTATTATGGACAGGATATTCCGATTGATGAGTTAAAAGCATTTAATATCGTTGTGATCCAACCCCAAGCTAATTTCAAGCCGCAGAAATTACAAACAGTTAATACGCATGTTTTCGCCTACATTAGCGTTGGAGAAGTGATTGATCCTAAAACGGTCCCCAGTGACTGGATACTTGGAACGAATAAAAATTGGAATAGTCA
>DAOUQR010000281.1 GCA_030625525.1 Pseudomonadota bacterium
TTTTTATTAGAAAATCCGAAAGATGCTAGGCAAATAGTGACAAAAATTGTAGATGCTGCACGCGCAAGAGAGGCTGCACGTAAAGCACGGGAAATGACTCGACGCAAAGGCGCTTTAGATATAGCGGGCTTACCAGGTAAGCTGGCTGATTGCCAAGAAAAAGATCCGGCCTTGTCTGAATTATATATTGTCGAGGGTGATTCAGCCGGGGGTTCAGCGAAACAGGCTCGGGATCGTAAGAATCAAGCGATTTTGCCGCTGAAAGGTAAGATCTTGAATGTAGAAAAAGCACGGTTTGATAAAATGTTAGCCTCTGTTGAGGTGGGAACGCTTATTACGGCGTTAGGCTGTGGGATTGGTCGAGAAGAATACAATCCTGATAAAACACGTTATCACCGTATCATTATCATGACCGATGCCGACGTCGATGGTGCACATATTCGTACATTATTGCTTACGTTTTTCTATCGGCAAATGCCAGAATTAATCGAGCGTGGTTATATTTATATAGCGCAACCACCCCTGTATAAAGTGAAGAAAGGCAAGCAAGAACAGTATGTAAAAGATGATCAAGAATTAGAAGACTACCTCTTGCAGATAGCTTTAGATGGTGCGGCGCTTAAGCCCGGAAAAGATATTCCATCCATTAGCGGTGTCGCACTAGAAGATTTAATTCATCATTACTTGTCTGTGACGATTGGTATTAAACGTCTCGGTTATCGTTTTCCGAAGCATTTGCTTGAGCAATTGGCGAGTAGTCCAGCATTGAGTGATGAGTTGATGCAGTCGCAAGAAAATGTTGCGGCATGGGTTGAACAATTTCAGGCACACTTAGATGCTCACCCACTACAAGCTGAATCATATGAGGTCAAGCCTGCTTTTAATGAAGATGAGGCGCGGTATTTTCCTCAGATCACCCTGACTAGACATGGTTTAGAACATGTTTATAGTTTTACGCCGGATTTTGTTCAAACGGCAGACTATCAAAATATGGCGAAGCTCAGTGAAAAACTGACGGGTTTATTGGACGTTGATGCAAGTGTTCAACGTGGAGAGAAGCAAAAAACGATTTCTTCATTTAAACAAGCTGTTGAGTGGTTAATGGCGCAGGCGAGACATGGTCAAAATATCCAGCGCTATAAAGGTCTGGGTGAAATGAATCCGAGTCAGCTTTGGGAAACAACCATGGATCCGGATGTTCGCCGCTTATTACACGTCACGATTGAAGATGCTGTGGCTGCGGATCAAATTTTTACAACATTGATGGGCGATCATGTTGAACCACGTCGTGCATTTATTGAAGAAAATGCACTTAGAGCTGAAAATATTGATATTTAACGGAGATACCGTTGCCCTTTAAATGCTGATCGGATCAACATCTAAATGAATGCGAAGTTGTTGATATTCTTTTTGTTGAATCAAATAAGCTTGTACTTCACTTAACAGCGAATTTAAATGTTTTCGACTGTTGCTACGTAACAAAAGTTGCATACGATAGTAGTTTGCTTTTTTTGACATGAGTGAATCAATGGGGCCTAAGATTTGAATGGTTTGGTTTTTGGATAATGCGAAAGCTTTTACTTTTTCAAGCAGCTGTTCGGCCTGCTCTCTTGTTTTTGCTTGGCAACGGTATAGCGCTAAAAAACTGTAAGGTGGTAGACATGCGATTTTTCGGTCGCTTAATATCATTTGCGCAAACGCATCAAAATCGTGTTTAAGTAGTGGTTTTAATAAAGGATGATCCGGCGCATGTGTTTGAATATAAACTTCACCGCTTTTTTCGGCACGTCCAGCACGTCCGGCTACTTGCATAATTAGTTGCCCGAGTTTTTCACACGCTCGAAAATCTTGACTAAAAAAACCTTGGTCAGCATCTAAAATTCCAACCATGGTTACATTCGGAAAATCATGACCTTTCGCTAGCATTTGTGTGCCCAATAAAATTTGTGCTTCACCGCGGCGAATTTCATCTAACATGGCTGATAACTTTCCTTTGCCTCGAGTCGTGTCACGATCAAGACGAATGATGCGATGTTTTGGAAAAAAAGATTGAATCACTTCTTCAATTCTTTCTGTCCCCATTCCTAAAGGCATTAATTGTTTTCCGTGGCAACTGGGGCATTCCTTTGGGATACTTCGCATAGCGTTACAATGATGGCATTGTAAATTACGTCGTTGCAAATGCACGGTGTAATGACTATCACAACTACGGCAATCTGCAATCCATCCACACTGGTGACACATTAATATTGGAGAATAACCCCGGCGATTTTTAAAAAGTAAAACTTGATTGCCTTTTTCTAAATGACTTTCCATGGCTTGAATTAATGGTTTAGCTAAACCTTGTTGTAATTGTTGGTTTCGTAGATCAATGATTTTTATTTGAGGCAGTGACGCTTTTCCCGCGCGTTCTGTTAGACGCAAGATTTTATAGCGTTGTTGCTCAGCGTTGTGCAAAGTTTCTAAAGACGGTGTGG
>DAOUQR010000184.1 GCA_030625525.1 Pseudomonadota bacterium
AAACTTCGGTACCCCATCTGACGACGGCTTTAACGGGCCCTTTGCACGCACTTGAACGTCAAGTCTTGGACAAGCAAGCTCAAATTGAAACATGGTTTCGGTCACAATGGCAAAATACACCGGCGATGCTAACAACGTCAGTGGATTTAAGAAATGCCGGTTTTAAATTATCGCCCGTAGATACCAATCTTTTTCCGGCAGGGTTTAACAATTTAAACCGTGATTTTTTGCCGCTCTGTGTGCAGGCGATGCAGCAAGCCATCGTACAAAAATATTCGGATTGTGTTCGCATTTTACTTGTCGCCGAAAGTCACACGCGTAACCCTTTTTATTATCATAGCTTAGCGACATTGTTTGAAATTTTAACTAAAGCGGGTTTTGAAGTCCGTGTCGGAAGTTTATTATATGGCTTAAAAGAGCCAAAGCGCCTGGAGCTACCCAACTTGCCAGCAATTACTTTAGAGCCAATCGTGCGAGAGGGTAATGTGATTAAAGTGGGTGATTATGAACCTTGCCTGGTTGTCTTAAACCATGATTTTTCTGAAGGCGTGCCGGATAGTTTAAAAGGTTTGAGTCAAACAGTAACACCGCTATTGGGTTTAACCTGGGAAAAGCGCCTTAAATCACAGCATTTTTCACATTACGCCGAGGTCACTCAGGACTTTTGTCGAGAAATAGACATGGATCAGTGGCTGTTAACTCCCGATTTTTTAGTGTGTGAAAATGTCGATTTCATCTCACGTGAAGGCGAAGACTGTTTAGTGGCCAAAGCTGTACAACTCTTTGAATGCATCAAAGAAAAATACAGCGCGCATCAAATCAAGTCAGAACCTTTTGTTGTGGTTAAGGCAGACGCAGGCACCTATGGCATGGGGATCTTAATGATAAAAAGTGCTGACGACTTACGAAAATTAAATCGTAAACAACGTCAAAAAATGACAACCACGAAGGGTGGCGCCAAAATTGATAAAGTGATCTTGCAAGAAGGCGTACCGACATTTGAAACTTGGGGGGATGATAAAGCCGTTGCGGAACCAGTGATTTATTTAATCGGTGAACACGTGGTGGGTGGCTTTTATCGCGTTCATAAAGGTCGCGATGTGGATGAAAATTTAAATGCACCCGGCATGGAATTTGAACCACTCGGATTTGCCAAACCTTGTAACATGCCCGAGCAGCAATTAGCGTCGGACGAATCGGTGAATCGTTTTTATACCTATGGCGTGCTTGCACGCTTAGCCACATTAGCTGCCGCTCGTGAACGCAGTGCTTTGATTGCTAAATTATCACAGGAGGCCAGTTGATGGCGATGAAATTGGCCGTGGTGATGGATGATATCGCCTCAATTAACATTAAAAAAGATTCGACGTTTGCCATGTTGTTGGAAGCACAGCGCCGCGGTTATGAAAATTATTATTTAACGCAAAAAGATTTATTTGTCAGCAACGGAGTCGCTTATGGAAATATGCGCTCGGTTCAAGTGCAAGACGATTTCGATCAATGGTTTGAATTAGGCGAGGAAAAATCGACGCCTCTCGCCGATTGCCAAATTATTTTAATGCGAAAAGATCCGCCGTTTGATATGGAATATATCTATACCACTTACATGTTGGAATTAGCTGAAAAAGCGGGTTCGATCGTCGTAAACAAACCGCAATCCCTGCGTGATGCGAATGAAAAATTCGCGACTACTTGGTTTCCACAATGTTGCGTTCCAACTCTCGTAACGCGCAGCCCAAAACAATTGAAAGCCTTTTATGCTGAGCATCAAGATGTGATTTTCAAACCACTCGAAGGCATGGGCGGCTCGCAAGTTTTTCACTTGAAACCGAACAATTCAAACACCAATGTCATCATCGAAACTTTAACCGATTCTGGCCATCACTACATTATCGCGCAAAGATATATTCCTGAAATCACTCAAGGCGATAAACGTATTTTAATCGTCAACGGTGAAGCGATCCCTTACGCATTAGCGCGTATACCCTCTGACGATGATTCAAGAGGTAACCTCGCTCGCGGCGCTACGGCCAAAGGTATCGAGCTCAGTGATCGCGATCGTTGGATCTGCGAGCAAGTCGGCCCAACTTTAAAATCCATGGGCCTGTTCTTCGTTGGCATCGATGTCATCGGCGATTATCTCACCGAAATCAACATCACAAGCCCCACATGCATCCGGGAATTAGATAAGCTGTTTGATCTGAACATCAGCGCTAAATTATTCGACGCAATTGAAGCATTAATTAAATAGATTTGGACTTGATGGCGAGTAAGTTCCATAGGCTTATTAATGAGAATACAGCGAACCAAAGGAATGTCCACTGCGGTATGCTGAAACTCAAGAAGGTCCAATGTACTTGCGCACATTCGCCGGAGCCGGTGAGCATGGCTTTTAACGTATCTAACCAATTAAAATATTTCAGCATGAAATTGAGTCCTGGTCCACAGCCGGGAAGTTGCTCGGGCGAAAGTGACTGTAAATAGACGTGTCTTGCAGAGACAGAGGCACCTAGTAATGTTGTTACTAGGCACAGGGTATTCATGACGATTTGCCAGAGTCTTTGTTTTGGAATGGCGGCCATTAAATAGATGATTCCCAATGACAACACAATAAGGCGCTGCATGATGCAAAGTGGGCAAGGGGGAAGTTTGGCGTAAAACTGTAAAAACAGTGAGAATCCAAACAAAGCGAGACAGGCAAGGCCTGCGATCAGATTTATTTTTCTTGTGTTGTAAAACATAGTGCGTCAGCCTTCTTGTTTATTGGACTTCCACATTACTTTTTTCGAGCATGTAGACGACGGTTGCTTTGAAATCGTCTTTGGAGCAGGTTGTGCAAGTGCCTTTAGCTTTTGTTGTTTCGGTTTTGCGTTGAATTTCATCATAAGCATGATTGATGGTTGGGAATATTACTGTGGCAAGGATGACAAATGCAGTTATTAAGGTCAAGTTTTCTTTTTTCAGAGAATGCTTACGCAGACATCAGTGATTGCTGACTCGATAAGGCTGAAAAATCTCAGATGTTGTGCTATATTTTCAATCCAAATCGTTGTATGGGCACCTAGTGGTGCTCTTAAATGTATGTTCATACGTCTTTTCGACGAGAATTTGAGGCAGGCTAATATGGCACGAACGGATGCCAACAATAACAAGCCCTGTGCTCGTGACCCAGATTTTTTGCAGCACCGTCGCGACACTTACTACTGCGATCGCCTACAAGGCGAATGGCGCGGTCGTCATCTATTTAAAGGGGCACAGCCTGGCCCGAGTTCTATTTTAATTAATAACAATGATTATCTTGCGCTGTCTAAACATCCAGAGATTATTAAAGCACAAATTGATTCGCTAAATGATAGTGGTAATGGTGCCGTAATGTCTGAAGTTTTTTTCAGTGAGGATAACCCCCAGTTTAAATTTGAACGAGAATTAGCCGCGTTTCTACAAGCTGAAGATGTGATGATCACCCAATCGGGTTGGTGCGCTAACACTGGATTGATCCAATCAATAGCGAAACCAGATATTCCCGTTTATCTTGATATGCGCGC
>DAOUQR010000001.1 GCA_030625525.1 Pseudomonadota bacterium
CTGCGCAATAAAACTCTCGTCTTTGAAATTACGCATTGCAAAATCTAAGCTCGTTTGCCAGTTGGTATTCGCAATCGTTGGAAACCAACGTTTATCTTCATCGCTTGGATTTTCACAAATACGACGAATGTCTTGCATCATATTATAACCGAGAGTGTAAGGATTGATCCCTGTATACTGAGGGCTATCGAAAGGTGGTTGGAAAATAACATTCGTATGACTTTCTATGATCTCTAGCATAAATTCATCCGTAACCAAACCCTCGTCATATAATGCGTTGAGCAAAGTATGATGCCAAAAACAGGCCCAGCCTTCATTCATGACCTGGGTTTGGCGCTGAGGATAAAAGTACTGTGCTATTTTGCGGACAATTCGGATGAGCTCTCGTTGCCACGGTTCAAGTAAGGGGGCATTTTTTTCAATAAAATAAAGAATATTTTCTTGAGGTTCACTAGGAAATCGTTGCTTTTGTTTTTCCTTTTCAGATTCTGATTTTGTCGGGATGGTTCTCCAGAGATCATTGACTTGCTTTTGTAAATATTGTTCGCGATTCTGCTGACGGATCTTTTCTTTTTGCAGCGTGAGTTTTGCGGGATGCTTATAACGATCGACACCGTAGTTCATCAGTGAATGACAGGTGTCTAGCAATTCTTCAACTTGATCGATCCCATAACGTTCTTCGCATTCAGAAATATAATGTTTCGCAAATACAAGATAATCAATAATTGCATCGGCACTTGTCCATGCAGTGAATAGATAGTTATTTTTAAAAAATGAATTATGACCGTAACAGGCATGTGCAATCACAAGCGCTTGCATGGCCATTGAATTTTCTTCCATTAAATATGCAATACAAGGATCGGAATTAATGACAATTTCATAAGCTAAACCCATTTGGCCGCGCTTATATTGTTTTTCAATATTCATGAATTGCTTACCGTAAGACCAATGATGATAGCCTATGGGCATGCCGACAGATGAATAGGCATCCATCATTTGTTCGGCACTAATGACTTCAATTTGATTTTGATACGTCTCCAAACCAAAGTCATGCGCAATCCTTGATATTTCTTTATCGTATTTTTCGATAAGGTCAAAGGTCCATTCAGCGCTCGTTGAAATGGGTTGCTTCATGCGGGTTTCCTTTGGAATAGCTCCCTGAAGACGGGGTAAATATCATCGATCCCATCAATGTTTTTCATGGAAAAATTAGGATGATCGTCGGTGATTGACGCGTAGGCTTCCCATAAACTTTGATGATGTCGCGGCATAATTTCTATATATGAAAAATATTGCACGTCTGGCATGATGGCTTCAGCCAATAATTGTTGGCAATAAGGTGAATCGGCATTCCAATTGTCGCCATCAGAGGCTTGGGCGGCATAAATATTCCAAGCAGAAGCGGGGTAGCGATCACGCATGACATCACGCATTAACTCCAGCGCGCTAGAGACGACGGTACCACCTGTTTCGCGGGAGTAAAAAAATTCATGTTCATCAACTTCTTTCGCTGATGTGTGATGACGTATAAAAACGATTTCAATTTTTTTATAATTTTTTCGTAAAAACAGGTACAACAGTATAAAAAATCGCTTTGCAATGTCTTTTTTAATTTCATCCATTGAGCCAGAAACATCCATGATGCAAAACATGACGGCCTGTGTAGCTGGGGTCATTTGTTTTGTTTTATAGTTATAACGTAGGTCAATGCTGTCAATGAAAGGTAGTCTGGATATTCGGTTTTTTAATGAGCTTATTTCATCTTTAAGATTCTTAACAATAAGATCGTCTTCCGTATGATCTAGAAGTAATTTTTCTAATTGAATTGTCGCTTCTTTTAAACGTTTTTTGTATGGCCCACCTAATGCCATTCTTCTTGCCGTTGCTTGACGCATTGAACGAATAATATTGATGTTTGTTGGGATGCCTGAGGTTGTGACGCCAGCACGTACAAACTTATATTGTGGAATAATAGCGAGCTCTTTTTTAACCAGGTCAGGCAAGGATAAATCATCAAAGTACAAGTCTAAAAATTCTTCGCGCGAAAGCTCGAATACAAAATTATCTTCACCTGAGCCATCTTTGCTTGCTTGATCACCGGCTCCTTGACCAGCACCTGATTTAGGTCTTTGTATTCGGTCGCCGGTTAAAAATTCTTTATTCCCCGGATGGACATATTCACGCTTGCCACCCGGAGCATGTGTAATATGTGGTTCTGCTAAATCTTTTTTTGGAATAATTATTTTTTCGCTTTTATCCATGTCCGTTATGCTGCGCTTAGTAATGGCTTTAGCAACGGCCGATTTAATTTGTTTGCGGTAGCGACGTATAAAGCGCTGCCTGTTGACGGCACTTTTGTTTCTTCCATTGAGTCGACGGTCAATGATTTGACTCATAGTCTTCACCTTGCCTTTAATGCTATTGTGCTTTTCTCACACGTAAATACCATTCACATAATAAGCGTACTTGTTTCGGGGTATAACCTTTATCAACCATGCGATTAATAAATTCTTCATGTTTTTTACGTTCTTCTGTTGAACCTTTTACATTGAATGATATAACGGGTAATAAATCTTCAGTATTGGCAAACATTTTCTTTTCGATAACACTGCGTAACTTTTCATAACTGTTCCAGATCGGGTTGTTGCCATGATTGCTCGCACGTGCTCTTAATACAAAATTCACCACTTCATTTCTGAAATCTTTTGGATTACTAATTCCCGCCGGTTTTTCAATTTTTTCTAATTCATCATTCAAGGATCCACGGTTGAATATTTCACCGGTATCCGGATCTCGGTAGTCTTGATCCTGGATCCAAAAATCTGCATACGTTACATAACGATCAAAAATGTTTTGCCCATATTCTGAATAGGATTCAAGGTAAGCTTTTTGGATTTCTTTTCCAATGTAATCAACATATCGAGGCGCTAAGTGTTCTTTAATAAACCCTAAAAACTTTTCCTGTAATTCTTTTGGAAATTGTTCTTGTTCAATCTGCTTTTCAAGCACATAGAGTAAATGAACTGGATTTGCAGCAATTTCCGTGTGATCAAAATTAAAGACCTTCGATAATATTTTAAAAGCAAAGCGGGTTGAAATGCCGCTCATGCCTTCATCCACACCCGCAAAGTCGCGATATTCTTGATATGACTTAGCTTTAGGATCCGTATCTTTTAGGCTTTCACCGTTGTAGACACGCATTTTTGAATAAATATTAGAGTTATCGGGATCTTTAAGGCGCGATATCACTGAGAATTGCGCCAACATTTCTAGTGTGCCGGGCGCACAAGGCGATTCACGTAATGAACTATGGTCAATCAGTTTACGATAAATTTTTACTTCTTCAGAAACGCGAAGACAGTAGGGCACTTTTACGATATTAATCCGATCGATAAAAGCTTCATTATTTTTATTGTTTTTGAAAGTAATCCATTCAGATTCATTTGAATGGGCGAGGATCAAACCTTCAAACGGGATGGATGATAAACCCTCGGTTGCATTATAGTTGCCTTCTTGAGTCGCCGTTAGCAAAGGGTGAAGTACTTTAATTGGGGCCTTGAACATTTCAACGAATTCAAGTATCCCTCGATTAGCCCGGCATAAGCCACCTGAATAACTATAAGCATCTGCATCATCTTGTGAAAACTCTTCGAGTTTACGAATATCAACTTTACCCACCAGCGATGAAATATCTTGATTATTTTCGTCTCCGGGTTCAGTTTTGGCAACGGCAATTTGAAGCAGACGTGATGGATGGATTTTAATAACTTTAAAGTGACTGATATCACCATTAAATTCTTGTAATCGTTTAACTGCCCATGGCGACATTAATTTATCGACATAACGAGTGGGAATATTATAACGTTCCTCGAGAATAGGGGCGTCTTCTTCATATGAAAACAAGCCCAAAGGCGACTCTTGAACCGGTGATCCTTTGATTGCATAAAAGGGAGTTTTTTCCATGAGATCTTTGAGGCGCTCTGCGAGCGAGGATTTACCGCCGCCAACGGGTCCGAGTAAATATAAAGCTTGTTTAACTTCTTCCAAACCTTGGGCGGCATGTTTGAGAAAACTCACAATCTGTTGAATATGTTCTTCCATGCCGTAAAATTCGTCAAAGGCAGCGTAGCGGGGAATGATTTTATTTGAAAAAATTCGACTGAGCACAGGGTCATGACTGGTATCAACAAGCTCGGGTTCACCGATTGCTTTGAGTAAGCGTTCCGCAGCGTTCGAATAGGCCATTGGATCTGATTTACATATTTCCAGATACTCTTGCATACTCATTTCTTCTTCTTTAGTCGACTCATATCGAGCTGCGTAATCGGCTAAAATATCTCGCTCATCCATTGCTTTTCTCCTGCTGGTCTATGCACAGTAGCGCCGCCATAATTAAATCTCATTATAAGTTACGGCCAAGTTAATAATTTCTTTAATAAATAATCACTTATTACTGTTTAAGTATAGCAGTTGCTCTGGGCGTTTGCCGTTAGATTGAAAGATTCTTTATGTTATTTGGTATGTTAATTGCTAGAGATTCTCTATGTAATACTCTATGTAATAGTTATATTTTGGAAATTACACATGAATGACATTCAAAATGGCTTATGGAAAGATAAATATAAAGACGCCATACAGACTTTTGAGAAAAAGTCACATCTTCATTCTGAAACAATTTCACAGCTTCGCTCAGCTATTGGGCGACTCAGTGTAACGGCCTATGGTATTGATACTCGACTTGACAAAGCACTGAGTAGTTTACGTGATGATCTTCGTGATGATGCTGATAACCAACGAGTATTTAAACATATTGAAAGAATTTGTAAAATCATCAAAGCGCTCGATATACAGATGCCTAGTGAGGTAGGTGTTAATAAAGATGTTATCGATATTTTATATTATTTACTGGAAAATGTGGAGGTTCCAGATGAATTTAATGAGCGTGTTGATATCATTCGTCAAAAAATAAAAGTATGTTCTAGCAAAGATGTTTTAGTGAGTATTGTTGATGAAGTGAGCCAACTATTAACTGAAATAGCTAATCGAAAACAATACCAGTTAGAAGATTTTGTACTTAAGTTGCAGTCAAAATTACAAAACTTTCAAAGTTATATGCAAGACAGCAGTGCTGACGATCAAAACTTACTCGACAACAGCCAACTATTAGAAAACTCAGTCTCTAGGGAAGTTGAAAATATTCATGCTGAGATTAAATCAGAAGCTGGCTTAGAAAAAGTTGCTGATATGATAGGAAATAGATTCGAAAAGATCACGACACAGATCAATGATTTTCGTGTTAAAGAAGAAATGCGAATTCATTCCACACAAGATAAGGTTAAAATTCTCGAAGCACAATTACAAGAAACCCAAGATCACGCTCTACAGTTAGAAGAAAACTTATCAGAACAGCGACATTTAGCACGACATGATACCTTAACGGGGCTGGCCAACCGACAAACCTATAACGAACATGTCGATGACGTCTTAAAACGTTATAAACGCAGTAAAGAAGAGGGGTGTATCGTTTTAGGTGATATTGATTGTTTTAAAAAAATCAATGACAACTACGGCCATATCGCAGGCGATAAAGTTTTGAAAAAAATCGCTAACATTCTTCGTGGCTCCTTACGCGAGGTGGATTTTATAGCACGTTATGGTGGCGAAGAATTTGTCATTGTTCTTGAAAAAACTCCCATACAAAACACAGAGGAAGTGATAAACCGAACTCGTCAGATGATTGAAGATACCCAGTTTCACTTCCGCAGCAAGCGGGTGCCTATCACGATGTCATTTGGTGTCTCAAGATTTATTGAGAACGATTCCCCTCCAGATGTTTTTGAACGCGCAGACAAGGCTTTGTACCAAGCTAAAGAATCGGGGCGAAATTGTGTCATCCTAGCTAAAGAGCATTGGCAAAAAATCTACAAATAGTCTACACTCAGGCCTTATTTCATTACTGCTAGCTGTGGTGTCGATCTGTATGGAGATAGGTTTAACATCGGTTGTTGGGTATCGCGCTGGGTTAAATCAACGCATCAGCCCTGCTGTCGCCCAAAAACAAGACCTTGTCCATACGCGTACGACCCTGGATTCATTGCTCAAGCAGCGAGTAAAGCCGTTTATTGCCCGTCCTCCCTTAATCAAACCTCAAAGCCATCAGAATCGAGAAGCTATCTCTACTTATATTCGTCACCAAAATGCTGATTTAAGGCAAGAATATAAAATGCAGATAGGTATTCATTTTACAGTATAAGTGGCTATAATTACTAAGAATTTCATATAACAATAACAATGAGAGTTCGTCATGACATTTGCATTTGAACAAGGTAAAGAAGAAATCATTGACCAGGTCGTCGCAAAGATTAATGTGAAACTAAAAGGCAATAATGCCTCTCTTTGCGCCAAGTTCGCGCAGCGTTTTTACAGCACGGTTTCACTGGATGATCTTGAGCGGCATTCGATCGATGATTTGTATGGTGCGGTTGTCTCCTATTGGTCATTTGCAAAAACGCGAAAGTCCGGTGACACTAAAATTCATATTTATAATCCTGATTTTGAAAAACATGGCTGGCAATCGACCCATACAATCGTTGAAATATTACAAAATGACACGCCGTTTCTTGTCGATTCGGTTTTGATGGAAGTGAACCGCTTAGGTTTTACCTCGCACTTGATTATTCACGTTGGCCATTTAAAAGTTAAGCGTAATGCTCGCAATCAAATTGTTGACATTATTGATGACAATAAACAAACGGACGATTGTGTCCAGGAAGCCCCCATATTAATAGAAATTGATCGACAAACTGATCCCGCGATATTAGAAAACTTGCACCAAAATTTAGAGCGAGTGATTACGGATGTGCAATACACGGTACATGACTGGCAGGCTATGCGTAAAAAGCTGCGTGAGGCTGTTGATAAACTTAATAAAGTAAAACAACATCTTGATGCGGATGAGTTAGCTGAATCAAAAGATTTTTTACATTGGATTGAAGATCATCATTTTACGTTTTTGGGTATTCGTGATTACGAATTAATAAGCGAAGAAGGTGAGGTCTTATTAAAGCCGATCGAGAAGTCGGGTTTAGGGGTATTGAGAAATCGAGGCGTCGATCATCAAACACGAAACATTGCTGACTTAACCCCTGAAGCACAACGCTTAGCTTTATCCAATCAAATTCTAATTATTTCTAAAACCAACACACAATCGACAGTTCATCGTCCTGTTTACACCGATTATATCGGCATAAAATTATTTGATAATAAAGGTCAGGTTATTGGTGAGCGACGAATTATCGGTTTATACACATCCGCGGCCTACAATACTAATCCTAAACATATTCCTTTTTTGCGCCGTAAAGTCGCACAAGTGATGAATAAATCTAAATTAAATGTGAAAGGGCACGCTTGGAAAGTCTTAATGAATATTCTTGAGACCTTACCACGTGATGATTTATTTCAAGCGACTTCCGATGAATTACTTGAAACGTCAATCGGTATTTTTCAAATTCAAGAACGTCGTATGATTCGGTTTTTTGCGCGTAAAGATATTTATGGACGCTTTATTTCCTGTTTGGCGTATGTGCCACGTGAACGATTTAACACTCAACTACGTGAGCAAATGCAGAAAATCTTAGCCGAGGTTTTTAACGCGATTGAAATTTCTTTTGCCACACGATTTTCTGATTCCGTACTAGCACGCATTCACTTTGTTGTCAGAATTAATTCTGATACACCCGTTGAATACAACGTAAAAGACATCGAAAAAAAATTAGCCGATGTTGCTCGTTCATGGACGGATGATTTACGCGACATTCTCGTTGACCAGCATGGTGAAGAAGAAGGTAATTTATTATTTACTCGCTATGGCAAAGCATTTGCAGCCGGTTATACGGCTGACTATGTACCCCGTTCAGCCGTGTATGACATTAAACATATAGAACGCTTAAACGAAACCCATTTGTTGGAAATGAATTTTTATCAGCCGGTTGATGCGAGCAATGGTTCTATTCGATTTAAAGTTTATCACTATAATTCAACGGTCCCATTATCAGATGTTTTACCTATTCTTGAAAACATGGGCTTACGTGTTATTGGTGAGCGCCCGTATGAATTAAAATTCGGTGATAACAGTACGGTGTGGATCAATGATTTTGGCATGGAATACATGCATGTTGCTTTGATGGATATCGATGAAGTCAGAGATATTTTTCAACAATCGTTTGCCAATACCTGGAATCAAAATGCAGAAAATGATGGCTTTAACCGTTTGGTCTTAAGTGCACGTTTAAACTGGCGAGAAATTAGTGTCTTGCGTGCCTATGCAAAGTTTTTCCGTCAAATTGGCTTAACCTTCAGTCAAGATTATATCGAAGATGCTTTAACGAATAATGCTTATATTGCCAGCGGGTTAATTCAGTTATTCCATGCTCGCCTTGACCCGGCAGTTGACCGCTCGAAAAATGATGAATCTAAAGGCATTCACGAGCAATTATTGAAGGCGATGGATTCAGTGGCGAGTCTCGATGAAGATCGTATATTAAGACTTTATTTGTCCGTGATTAAAGCAACCTTGCGAACCAACTATTATCAAAGACAAGAGGATGGTTCATATAAAACAAGTGTTTCATTTAAATTTGAATCGGCGCGTATACCCAATATGCCTTTGCCTATCCCAAAATATGAAATCTTTGTTTATTCTCCTCGTGTAGAAGGAGTACATTTACGTACATCTAAAGTAGCGCGCGGTGGTTTACGTTTGTCCGATCGCCCTCAGGATTTTCGTACAGAAATATTAGGTTTGGTAAAAGCACAGAATGTTAAAAATGCTGTGATTGTTCCCTCCGGTGCTAAAGGCGGATTTGTTCCTCGATCGTTACCGATGGATGGCACACGTGAAGAAATTATGGCGGAGAGCATTAAATGCTATAAAATTTTTATTCGAGGTCTGCTTGATCTGACGGATAATTTAGTTGCGGGTAAGATTGTCCCCCCAAAAGATGTGGTGCGTTATGACGATGATGATCATTATTTCGTTGTTGCAGCGGATAAAGGAACCGCTACCTTTTCTGATATCGCAAACTCTATCGCCAATGAATACAATTTTTGGTTAGATGATGCATTTGCCTCAGGCGGTTCAACGGGCTATGACCATAAAAAAATGGGGATCACCGCGCGTGGTGCTTGGGAATCGATAAAACGACATTTTCGAGAACTCGGCACAGATTGTCAGTCAAAAGAATTTTCATGTATTGGTGTTGGTGATATGGCCGGCGATGTATTTGGAAATGGCATGCTCTTATCTAAACACACCGAGGTGGTGGGGGCATTCAATCATATGCATATTTTCCTCGATCCCAATCCGGATATCGATGCAAGTTTTAAAGAGCGTCAACGATTATTTAATCTGTCCCGTTCAACTTGGGAAGATTACGATGAAAAATTGATTTCGAAAGGTGGGGGTATTTACAGCCGCAAAGCCAAATCAATTAAATTGACGACTGAAGTCAAACAATTACTGGGGCTAAAGCAAGATTTTATCGAACCGAATGACTTGATGCGAGCGATGCTGTTAGCGCCTGTTGATCTTCTTTGGAATGGTGGAATTGGCACCTTTATTAAAGGTACAAATGAAAGAAATGCGGAAGTCGGTGATAGAGCCAATGACGCGATCCGTGTTAATGCAAATCAATTACGCTGTAAAATGATCGGTGAAGGTGGAAATTTAGGCGTCACACAGTTAGGTCGTGTGGAATATGCTTTAAATGGCGGTATGTTATATACCGATTTTATCGATAATTCTGCAGGGGTTGATTGCTCGGATCACGAAGTTAATATTAAAATTTTACTGAATACTGTCGTGAGTAATGGCGATATGACTGAAAAGCAGCGTAATAAGCTGCTAGCTGAAATGACGGATGAAGTTGCTGAGCTAGTTCTTATCAATAATTATAAACAAACACGTGCGATTAGTGTCGCGGCTATTCAAGCGCCACGTAATATCGAATTGCATATTCGATATATCAATGACCTTGAACAACGAGGGCAATTACAACGTGATTTAGAATTTTTGCCGGATGATAAAGCCTTGCAAGAAAGAAAACTCAGCGGTATCGGTTTAACAAAACCCGGCATCAGTGTTTTGTTAGCCTACAGTAAAATTCAAGTCAAACAAGCCATTCTGCAATCGGATGTCCCAGAAGATGACAGCCTAGATGAGTTTTTATTTGAAGCGTTCCCAACGCCACTTAGAAAAAAATATGCAAAAGAATTAAAAAAACATAGCCTCAGACGTGAGCTGGTTGCCACAGTGCTGAGTAATGCCATGATTAACGAAATGGGCTTTGCGTTTGTTTACCGGATGGCTGATGAGACTGGTGCGCCGGTAGCGGCTATTGTGCGCGCATTTGCTGCTGTACGTAAAATATTTCAGCTCGAAGAGCTCTGGAATGCGATTGATTCATTAGATAATCAAATCCCTGCGCAACAGCAATATAATTTAATTATCCCGATCGTCAGATTAATTCGACGCGCAACGCGTTGGTTTTTACGCAATAACCGGATGCAATTAGACATTGGTACAACCATCGAGCGCTTTGCTGAAGGCATTGCACAAGTAAAGCAACATATTCCCGGCGTTCTCGGAAAAACCGAGCGTCAACAATCAAAACGAATGATTAAAGAGTTAATTGCTTACGGTGTGCCTGAGGATATCGCCGATAAAATGGCACAGATAAGAGCCTTATTTGCAGCCTTAGATATTGTGGATGTGGCTCAAAATGAAGGCGCAGACATCAAGAATGTTGCTTATTTGTTTTTCCATATTGGTGAGGTGTTAGAGCTGAACTGGATCCGCAGCCAAGTTATAGCGCATCCGACAGATAATCACTGGGAAGCGCTCTCTCGGGAAGCACTGCGTGATGATTTAGACATCCAACAGCGCATGCTAACGGTTAGCGTATTACAATTTGCTAAAGGCTCTAAACCGCTTAAGCAAACAATCAAAGATTGGCTGGAGTGCTATTTTGAATTAGTGGAACGTTGGCAACATATGCTAGCCGAGCTTCGTTCATCTACATCGATGAATATCACCATGTTTTTTGTTGCTATCCGAGAATTGATGGATTTAACCCAGACGAGTTTGCACGTTAGCATTGAACAAGTGAAAGAAGTGCCTAAGAAAATACTCAAAAAATCAAGTGAATAGCCCTTTGAAATGGGGCCTCGCAGGCAAAAACAGGAACAATAGTCTATAATTGAACCAGGATATAACAATAAGGGGAGAATAATAACTGGGGCAGTAAATAGGTGACAATAAGATGAAAAATTGTATCAAAACAATTGCGGTCATCATCAGTCTGACTTGTTTGTTTCTCAGTACAGTCACAGCCGGCGAGTATTATAAATATACCTATCCTTATTATGGCTTTAAAAAGCATTACTACGGTAACAAAGTGAATCGACCCTATTACCACGGCTATAATTACCCAGGCACATTTGTTCGCATGGGAACTTATCCGCGTCGGTATTATTACGATTATTATCCTGGTTACGGCAACTATTATTATCCTAAACGTACTTATTGGGTGAAGGCTCGGTATGGGCATATTCCCTATAATGCCGTCCGCCAAGGTTATCGCAAAGGTAATAAATTTTATCTCTGTAAAGCTTTTGTTCGAGGTAAATATCGAAAAGGGCGCTTATATAAGGGTGACGCTTGTTATGTGAGAAACGTAAGGCGAGCACATTATAAGGTGCTGGTACGTTGATATTCTCATCTTAGCTTTCAACTTCGGCTAGCGCTTCATCCGTGTTAGTCGCTGCAGAGACCGCGGGCGAATCTTCGTTTGGCAGGTCGACTTGCTCAATTTTTTCAAATCGACGTGTGATTTTTCGGGCTGAGGTGTGTACGTCAGAGACATCTTGGTGTGCTGCTTCGATATGTTTAGAGAGGGCGGTCATACGTTTTTCAAAGCGTTGAAAATCCTTTGCTAAGAGATTTAAATGTTCCTGAATAATATGAACTTGCTTGCAAGTCGCTGCATCTTTTAAAACCGCTCGTGAGGTCGTGAGAATAGCCATCATCGTTGTCGGTGAGACTAGCCAAACACGTGAGCGTAGGGCAAATTCAACCAATTCGGGGTAATTCCCATGAATTTCTGCAAAAATGGCTTCAGCTGGAATAAACATGACCGCACCATCCGATGTTTCGGGGGGGAGTATGTATTTATCTGCGATATCTTGAATGTGTTTTCGGATATCTAGCTGAAATTGCTGTTCAAGCTGTTTGCGCTCTTGTTCAGTTAACTTTTTAGACGTGAGTTTTCGGTATGTTTCTAATGGAAATTTAGAGTCAATAGCGATATTTCCCGATGGCTCAGGTAAAAACAACACACAATCAGCGCGCTTACCATTACTAAAGGTATATTGCTCTGCAAAATGCCCCTCTGGAATAATATTACGAATCAGTGCCATTAACTGAACCTCACCAAAAGCCCCCCGACTTTTTCTGTCGGCTAATATTTCATGTAGGCCAATCATACTGGATGACAATTCCGTTATTTTCTTTTGAGCTTCGTCAATTAATGCGAGTCGTTTGATAACGTCAGTAAACGTTGCTGTTGTTTTTTCAAATCCCTCATTGAGACGTTTATCAACGAGGCCGCCGATCTCCTTCAGACGCGTTTCGGTGGTCTGATTCAGTCTTTCCATTTGTTTATCAAGACTGAGCGCATGCTCTTTTAAGGACTGTTGGGTCTGTGTTTGCAGCGTTTGCAGGGTATTGATTTGGTATTTATGCAACGATTCAAGCAGCTGAGTTTGCATGCCATGCAATGTTTGAGATTGATCATTGGCTTTGGATTCGAGCTGCTGCGCTAAATTGACAAATTGTTCGGACAGGGTGTGGTAATAATGTTTTAACTCTTGTAGCTGTTCTTTTTGACGAGACTGAAGCCAGACAATCAAGGTTAAAAAAACAACACAACTTGCTCCAATGGAGATAATATATATTTGAGGCATGATAAAAACTCTTTTAATTCAGCTGCTATACTATAAAAAGAAAGGAGTGCTGTCTAGCTGAGGATGAACGATGTTACAAAGACCAACGAAACATATCTCTCTCTACCTCATAGGAGTGCTTTGTTTGCTCGCCTCCTTGTTTTGTTTCGGTACAACTTTGTATCTCTTACCGCATGTACTTTTCAATCTGGATTATCGATTACCGACTTTACTTTATCATCTGGGTGAGTGGGCTAAGCAGATGTATGTTTATAAGAGTTGGAACTACGATATTGTCTTGTTGGGGCCATTTATTGTTGGCGCAACACTTTTTATGATTCTTTCGCGTGTGCTCACCGGTTTTGTTGATAAAATAGATTACCACATTGAGGACGAAGAACTCCCGCACGACTATATCGATCACTATGTCGATGACCATCCAGAATTGCGCGGTGACTTAGAAACCTCTGATAATCTAGGGCAGGAAATGAGAGAGCTCGATAAAGCCGTGAGCGCTTTAACCGAAACAGACATTGAGCAACGACATCGACGGATTTCTTCCGGCAATGAATATGAATTTATCGGCAAATTATTATTGCTAATTGTTGCTGTTATTGTTTTAATTTTTCTCGGAGAATTTTTACTGTCAATTGATACAACCAACTTAAGGCCATAAACAAAAATGATTTTTTGGAAACGATGGAAATTAAATTCGCTGCGCAAAAAAGCGCGAAATATGATGCTGAGCCGTGAAAAGGGTAATGTTAGCGATCTTGAACTCAAAAAAGAAATCGCATTACATTATCACATTGCCGCTTTTTACGATAAATATCGATACGATAAAACATTACCTTATGCCCGTGAAATGGCTTTGGAAGCTTACCGTGCTGCAGCCAGCTTACAAGATTCCAATGCGCAATTTATTATTGGTGAACGCTTAATTGATCTCGGGCGATTTTGGCAAGACTATAAAGACACTCCTTATCACTGTAAGGTGCACGATCGCTACGCAGCGGATATTTTTGAAGAAGCTTTTGCTTACTTAGAAGCCGCTGAAGCACAGCAACACCCAAAAGCGAAACGCCTACGTGGTCTAGCGTTTATTAATGCTTGGGGTGTCGCCGAAGATCAAGATAAAGGATTCAAGCTTGTCGTTGATAGCATTGATATGGAACAAGCTTGGGATAGAGCCACGCAAATTTTTGAAGAGACGGGGTTAAATAAGCCGGACTTTTTCTCGACCATTATGTCACTACGCCATGGTAATAAATAATCGATCTTCTTTAAAAATGATCGGCACTCGCATTCATCCAATCGTCAGCATAATCTGGATGAATGTTTCGCGAGAGTAATTCGCCAGGTTCCAGGATATTATAAATATCGGAAAATCGTCGCATAGTTTCATTGGGCAGTCGGCGATAGATCAGTTGGGTCGTTAATTCCTCAGGAGACGTGAGGCCCATTGCACCCGTTAAGTCGAGAAAACTTCGTATGGTCGCATCGTGGAAATTTTTCACATGGTAGCATTTTTCTTCGGGAACAATCGCATGGTAGCGATCCGCATTTTGTGTAGTTACCCCCGTTGGACAGGTATTCATATTGCAGCGCAGTGCTTGAATACAACCGACAGCAAACATCATTCCGCGAGCGGAATTACACATGTCCGCACCGAGGGCTAATTTCATGATCATATTGAAGCCTGTTGCGACTTTACCGCTGGCAATGATCTTGATTTTGTCTCGTAAATTAGTGCCAATGAGGCAACTATCTACGAATACGATGGCTTCGTGTATAGGGACGCCGAGGCGGTTACTGAATTCAAGCGGCGCGGCACCGGTGCCGCCTTCAGCACCATCAACCGTAATAAAATCAGGTGTGATTCCGGTTTTAATCATGGCCTTACAAATGGCCATGAATTCGTGTTTAAGGCCGATACAGAGTTTAAATCCAATCGGCTTGCCGCCGGATAATTCTCGGCATTGTTGTACGAACTCTAATAATCCTTTGGGGCCTGAAAAAGCGGTGTGAGTGGGTGGAGATATGCAGTCAACGCCGACCTCAACACCACGAAATTCTGCAATTTCTTCATTGACTTTGGCACCGGGTAGTATGCCACCGTGTGATGGTTTTGCACCTTGCGACAATTTGATTTCGATCATTTTGACACAGTCAAGTGCACTTTTTTCTTTAAATTTTTCTGCGTCAAAATGTCCATCTTTGGTTCTTACACCAAAATAACCGGTTCCAATTTGGAAAATAATGTCGCCACCATGTTTCGTATGATAAGGGCTTAAACCACCTTCACCGGTATTATGCGCAAAATTACCTAATCGAGCACCACGATTCATCGTTTCAATCGCAGTCGGACTTAATGCGCCAAAACTCATGGCTGAAATATTTAAACGAGAAGCATGATATGGCTGTTTGCATTCAGGGCCGCCCACGGTTATTCGACTATTGATCTCAGAGACTTCTTTGGGAGCCAGCGAGTGAAAAGCAAGCTCATATCCTGAGTGAGTAATGTCCTGTTGTGTTCCAAAGGGGAGGGTGTCAGTGGCTTGTTTTGCGCGTTGATAAATGAGACTGCGCACTTCACGATTAAAAGGGCGCCCACTTTGATTGGTATTAATAAAGTATTGTTGGATCTCCGGTCGAACAAATTCGAACATATAGCGAAAATGGCAGAGTACCGGGTAATTTCGCAATATATTATGGTGAGTGCTGAGGTCGTATAAACCCAGAGCAATATAAGGGATGATGATACACAATAACCATAAAGCATGCGGCCAAAACAGACTGAGCAGAGCAACGGCTAGTAAGCTGAGAACAGAACTAAAGTAAAAAAATTTGCGCATGGGCATAGCGGCCGATCTCCTGTATTTTTATTTTATCTAAAGCGGGTGTCATAGTGGACTCCCCTGACTAGGCTTGCGTTTAGTATAGACCACGGAGAAAAAAATTGTCGGTTTAACCGGCTTTTCTTAGGTGGATTTGGATATCTAATGCGTATTTTTGCCATCCTGGAAGCGTGTAAAAATTTTCACGGATTCGACGCCAATATTGTCTCAGCCCCTGAGATGCGTTTTTATTAATTTGAGCCATGTTTAATGGTTTTGATTGCTTGTTCTCTTTATTTTTGGGGGTATAACTTTGCACCCAGGATTTTTTTTGTGGTAACCAACCATGATTTCGAAAGCCACTTCTAAAATGATAGCTGTGCATGGATGTAATAGAAAAACCACACTGCTGAGTAAGGTCATTAATGGCTTGCTTTGAAAAATAAAACAAATGACCGGGCGGTGTCAGGGCTGCGCGCTGAAATTTTTGATAATAACGGCGTATGGGCAAGCGATCGGTTTCACCATTGGGGACGGATAAAAAGATGTCACCTGCCGGTTTTAAAAGGCGGTGGCATTCTTGAAGAAAGGCCTTGGGATCGCAAACATGTTCAAGCACATCTTGAACGCGTATTGCATCGAAGGAGGCGGCGTCTAATTTTAAAGAATGAAGTTCCCCGGAATAGGCTTCAAGCTGATGCTGTTCTTTAACGTAGTTCACCACGTCTTCACTGATATCCGTTCCGACAACATCCCACTCACTGGCTGAATCGATACCCGCAATGAAATGTCCGGTGTGACAACCAATATCTAACAAACGCCCCTGCTTTTTTTGGAGTTGGTGTGTGGCAAACCAAATGCCATTTTCAAAATCTTTTTGGTTATTGGTTTGGTAGTAATCACCTTGATAAAATTTAATTAATTCATCATGTTCAGGCATAGGTGACATAAAGGCAGTGTTGCAATCCGTACAAGCGAGTAGGTCATGATCCATATCGGGCAAGAGTGCAATTTTTGCGATCGATGGCATTTTATTTTGACAATCACAGATCGGGCATATTTGTTGAGTCATGGTCAGCATCTTATTTGATTTTGCTTGAGAGTATATCGGTTGATGAATCGACTCGCTAGTGATATAAGATGCTCATGACACTGATTAGCCCTCAATTAGATGCCTTCATGGCGGTTTGCGAATATAAAACAGTCCATGCTGCTGCTGAATCTATTCACCTGACTCAAGCGGCAGTAACTCAGCGCATTCGTGGATTAGAATCCAAACTCGGTGCCACACTTTTTTTGCGATCGCGTCGAGGGATGGAGCTGACTGCTGAAGGGGAAGCCTTATTACGTTATTGCCATTCTGTTAAAGCTCTTGAAGGTGAGGCGCTTGCGCAAATTCGTGGTTCGGCGGAAGATGTTCATATCAGTGTGCGGATCACGTCTCCAACCAGCTTAATGCGTTCGCGAATCATTCCGCTGACCAGTCAACTAACAACTAAATACCCTTATTTACTGCTTCATTATATTGCGGATGATGTTGAGCAACGGCAATTATCATTACGGTCGGGGCAGTGTGATTTTGCGATTATTCAGCAAGATGATGTGACCAATGAAATGGATTCTAAAGAATTGCGTCCGGAAGAGTATGTCCTGGTTTGTAGCCCTAAGTGGCAAGAGCGAACACTTGAAGAGATTATATCAACTGAGCGAATCATCGATTATGATCCGTCAGATACCTTAACCTTTAATTACTTGCGAGAATATAATTTATGGAAACTCGCACAGCATGAACGTCATTTTGTCAATCGTACGGAAGCCTTAGCCTTACTCATTGCTCAAGGTGTTGGTTATGGTGTGTTAACGCGTGAGTTTGCCGAAGACTATCTCGAGCGCGATCAACTAATGATTCTTAATCAAGCGCAAACCTATAAACATATTCCCGTGCTGGCATGGTACCCACGTCACGAACCTGCAAAGTATTTTTCAGATATTATTAAGGTTATTCAATAGAGAATTTAGAATTCCTGGCTTATTTTTCTTGAGATTGTCGTTTGTATTAAGAGCTGATATGCTGCGCGTCCATTTTTCATAGGGTGTTTGTATGACTATTTCTGAACAAATTGCGGGTGAGCTGAGTGTTGCGGCACGCCAGATCAATGCGGCTGTGGCATTACTGGATGAAGGCGCTACGGTGCCCTTTATCGCTCGCTATCGTAAAGAAGTGACGGGCGGTTTGTCTGACATACAGTTACGAGCATTAGAAACTAGACTCACGTATCTTCGCGAGTTAGAAGAGCGCCGTGAAACGGTTCTTAAGACGATTTCAGAACAAGAAAAGTTAACGCCTGAGCTCGAAAAATCGATACGTGCCGCGGACAATAAAGCGACACTTGAAGATTTATATGCACCTTATAAGCCTAAGCGTCGAACAAAAGCTCAAATCGCACGTGAGGCGGGGCTACAGCCACTAGCCGATGGTTTATTGCAAGATCCGCAGCAAATGCCTGAGCAATTTGCTGAACAGTTTCTTGATGAAGAAAAAGGCATTGAGACTGTGCAGGCGGCATTAGACGGTGCTCGGCAAATTTTAATGGAGCAATTTGCTGAAGCGGCCGAACTCGTGGGTGAATGCCGAGAATTTCTTTGGAAATATGGCGTTGTTACCAGTGAAGTTGTCAAAGAGAAGAAACAGCAGGGCCAAAAATTTAAAGATTATTTTGAATATGAAGAAGCCATCCATAAAATCCCTTCACATCGCGCATTAGCTTTATTAAGAGGGCGTCGCGAAAGCATTTTGCGTATACAGCTGACCTTGAATGACACGGATCATCAACATTGCCAAGACAGAATTGCGCAATTTTTTAATATCAACGATTCAAAACGTCCCGCAGATGCTTGGTTGCAAGAAACCGTGCAATGGACTTGGAAGATCAAATTATTTTCAAAACTGGACTGTGATTTAATGTTGCGTTTGCGTGAAGCGGCTGAACAAGAAGCCATTAATGTATTCGCTGAAAATTTAAAACACTTATTAATGGCTGCACCGGCTGGCGCACGCGTCACCTTAGGCTTGGATCCGGGTTTACGAAGCGGTGTTAAAGTGGTTGTCGTTGATGCGACTGGAAAATTACTCG
>DAOUQR010000128.1 GCA_030625525.1 Pseudomonadota bacterium
TGCCGCGCATGCGTTTGACAGCATCGCGTAAGCTTAAGCCTTTGACAGGTGTTTCATCTAAACGAATAATATAGTCGCCTGATTGCACGCCGGCCTTATAAGCGGGGGTGTCATCAATCGGGCTAATCACTTTAATTAAGCCGTTTTCCATGGTGACTTCGATGCCGAGTCCACTGAATTCACCGCGTGTGGCTGATTGCAGTTCTTTAAATTCGTCAGCATCTAAATAGGCGGAGTGTGGATCAAGACCGGTTAGCATACCGCGGATGGCGTCTTCAAATAATTCTTGGTCTTTTACATCTTTCACATAATAATTTTTAATTTGAGTGATAGCGGTTGAAAAACGTCTGACATCATCAATGGGTAGGCGGTCTACTTTAGTTTCAACGGCAAACGTATGGCTCGAATAAAACAAGGCGAATACGCTAACTAAAGAGATCAGTAGTTTAGATGTTTGTCCATTCATAACAAGTTCCTCTGTAAATTTAACTGCGCCGTTTCTTGTTATGGTTATCTACGCAAACTCTATGCCAAGTGGATTTTCCTTTCAAAGATAAAAAATGTCTGCTTGGCGACTCACATACAGCTGTATGCTCTATTTCCCCGAGTTGCCTTTAATGGAAGTTATTTAGATTGTTATTACGTCCGAGATCTTAGCCAGGGTATCGGATTAATGGGTTTACCATTCCTTCTTAGTTCAAAGTATAGACCATTATTTTGATCGCTGCCGCTATGACCGACAGTTGCGAGTAAATCACCGCTGTCAACGATGTCGCCACGTTTTTTATATAACGCGTGATTATGGGCATACAGACTCATCATTCCTTGCCCGTGTTCGACAATCATAAGCAGGCCAAAACCTCGTAGCCAGTTGGCAAAAACAACTTTGCCGGGATAGATGGATCGAATGGGCTTGTCTTGTGCGGCTTTAATGAAGATACCGTTATATTTCAATTGTGTATTGTTAATCGCGCTACCAAACCAATGTGTAATTTTACCCAGTGTTGGCCATGGCAATTTGCCTCGCATTTGCCTCAGCGGCAAAACGGCTTGTAAAAAGGGGGAACGGGCTTTTAATTGTTGGATTAATTTTTCGAGATTGGCTTTATTTTGTTTTGTGTTTGCCAGTCTTTGCGCTTTGGTTTGAATGGTGGCATCTAATTGCTTGATCACACGTTGTCGATAACGTTGTTCTTGGCTTAATTCAGTGCGTTGTTTGGCTTGTTGGTTTTGTAGATGCTGCAATTGTTCCGTGTGTTGCAAGATAGCTTGTTTGCTTGTGAGTAGGTCGCCCAGGGTGGTATTTATTTTTTGGATAATCGAAACACGTGCTTTGTTGATATAAGCATAATAGGTGAGGAGTCGACTTAATCGGTTGGGGTTTTCTTGATTTAGGATGATTTTCAAGGGTTGAAATTGGCCTAACATATAGGCTGATCTAACTTGTTTAGAGAGTAATTGAGTATGTTGCGCTAAGCTGATTTGTTGTAGGCGTGCTTGTTGCTGCAGCTTCGCGAGTGTGTTTTTTTCTTGTTTTAATTCTTGATTGATTTGTCTTAGATCGGTGCTGTATTTAGCAATGCGTAAGTCAGTTTGTTTTAACTCTTGATAGACGGTGCTGCGTTTATCTTTAGCTTGGGCTATTGATTGTTGCAATTGCTTAATTTGTCGATTGAGTTTTTTGAGCTGTACGGTTTTGCTCGACAATTTTGGCGGTTTTGCAAAAAGTAGGCAAGGGAGGCACAGTAAAAGCGTTAAAATTATTTTTTTCATAGGTCAACTTCAAATAATGAATGGCCCGTCATCACGGGAGGCTTTTTAATATTTAATAAGTATAACAGGGTGGGCGCAATATCAATGAGTGATCCTAAGCTTGTTTTTACGGTTGCTGGGCGTCCAATATAAAGTAGGGGAACGGGTTCGCTCGTGTGCGCTGTGTGAGCTTGCTCGGTGCTTTGGTTATACATGTGTTCTGCATTGCCGTGATCGGATGTGATCATGATTTCGCCGTTTACCTTTTGGAGGGCGTCGACGATTTTTCCAAGGCAGCGATCAATGCATTCGACAGCTTTGATCGTGGCTGCAAAATTTCCCGAATGTCCAACCATATCCGGGTTTGCGAAATTACAGATAATGACATCAATGGTTTGGTCGTTGATGACCTGAATGATTTTATCGGTCACTTGATTTGCACTCATTTCGGGTGCCAAGTCATAGGTGGCAACGTGCGGTGAGGGGATTAATTTACGTTGTTCGCCAGCAAACGGCTCTTCTTCTCCGCTGTTAAAAAAGAAGGTGACATGGGCATATTTTTCAGTTTCTGCAATGCGTAATTGTTTGAGATTATTCTTGGATAAGATTTCGCCTAAGCTGTTATTTAAATGTTGGGGCGGGAAGGCAACGGCCGATTCAATATCTTTGGCATATGAGGTTAAGGTGGTGAACTGGCCTAGGCGAGGTTGCTTGTGTCGTGTGAAACCGTTGAATTCACGGTGAGTCAGTGCGCGTGATAATTGCCTAGCGCGATCGGATCGAAAATTCATAAAGACCACAACATCGTTATCATTGATGGCTGTTGGTTCATTGATGAGGGTTGGTTTTACAAATTCATCCATTTCGCCGCGATCGTAGGCGCTGAGTAAGCCTATTTCTGCAGTGTTCGCATGATATTCGGCTTTTCCTTGGGTTAGCAATTCGTATGCGAGTTGGATGCGATCCCAACGATTATCACGGTCCATGGCATAATAGCGCCCGATAATTGAGACGATACGCCCCGTTTGTAATTCTTGGCAAGTGGCATCCAGAGCGAGCAAAGAGGCTTGAGCACTTTGCGGCGGCGTATCGCGTCCATCTAAAATTGCATGGATGGCAACGCGTTGTAAGCCTTGCTCGTGGGCCAGTTTTAGCAATGCTTCGATGTGATGTTCATGGCTGTGAACACCTCCTGGAGAGACTAGTCCGATGATCTGGAGTGTACTGTCGTGTTGTTTAGCGTGTTCGATAGAATCGAGTAAGGCCGGATTTTTGAAGAATGTGCCTGTATCGATGGCCTTATTAATACGCGTAAAATCTTGATCGATCGTTCGGCCGGCACCAATATGCATGTGACCTACTTCTGAATTACCCATTTGTCCCTTGGGTAAACCAACGGTCTCACCTGAGGCCGTGAGGAGTGTGTGCGGACAGGTTTGCCACCAGTGATCCCAGTTGGGTGTTTCTGCCTGCGCGATGGCGTTATGTTCAGTGGATTCACTGTGGCCCCACCCATCAAGGATGGCAAGTATCAATGGTTTTGCTCGGCTCATATCAGTCACTTCAATGTAAAGTCCTTATAATCCTAAATTCAGCAAACAAAGTCCACTTGGTATTTTCTTCGAACGTTGAAAATAGCTGGGAAATAAAAGTTTGCTGGGCTAGCGGCTTAGCGTCGTTATGCGTATAATCTTAGGCCTTTAAACCTAGTGGGGTTGGCACGTGGACCAGTTGTTTGCATTTTTTATGAGTCATTGGATGTTGTCGTTGGCAGCTGTCTTGTTGTTCATTATGATTATTCAAGTTGAATTGAGTGGTAATGTCGGGGGAATTTCGATGCTCTCGCCACAGCAAGTTGTTAATTTGATTAATCGCAGTCATGCCATTGTGTTTGATGTGCGTAATAAACAAAGCTTTAAAGATGGGCATATCACAGATGCTGTTTCTGTCGATAGTGAACAGCTTGGTTCACCGTCCAAAAAAATACAAAAATTTAAAACCAAACCCATTATTATTGCTTGTGATCAAGGTATGCAAGCGCCAAAGTTTGCCAAACAGTTACGAAGCCAAGGTTTTGAAACAGTGTATGGCATTAAAGGAGGGATGAAGGCTTGGCAACAAGATAATTTGCCGCTGATCCAATCGTAAGGATCCCTTCTAACTAATCGTTCTAATCGTTCGATAATTTTTATTTAATTAAAGGAGCAATCATGGCTACAACAGAACAGGCAACTGAACAACAATTCGCAATTCAACGTATTTATATTAAAGATGTTTCATTTGAATCACCTGCGGCACCTAAAGTGTTTCAAACAGCAGAATGGAAACCTGAGTTGCATTTAGATATTAATACCAACTCTAATAAAGTTGATGATGACAACCATGAAGTGGTGCTCACATTAACTGTGACTGTTAAATCCGGCGATACAGCGGCTTTTTTAGTTGAAATTAAACAAGCCGGTATTTTTACGCTTTCAAATTTTGATCCACAACAATTGCATCATACTTTAGGTAGTTTTTGCCCGAGTGTACTCTACCCTTACGCACGTGAAGCGGTTGGTGACATGGTTTCTCGCGGTGGTTTTCCACAGTTAATTTTGGCACCTGTTAACTTTGAAGCGTTGTATGCACAACAGTTGCAAGAACAACAAGCTGAAAATAAAAATGGTACCGATGCTTAATCCTGTTGGGTTGGAATATTTATCATGAAAAACCCCATTGCCGTTCTTGGTGCTGGTTCTTGGGGAAGCGCGCTAGCCATTGCTTTAGCGCGC
>DAOUQR010000061.1 GCA_030625525.1 Pseudomonadota bacterium
CGGATGTGGCCGCTTTTAATAAAGCGTGTTGGTCACTTGCTTTTTTAAGGATCGGCAAACAATAATAATGTGGTTTTATCCCTGCAACTAATAAATCATTACGGTTTAATAATAAATGATGTGCTGTAATGGTTGCTGCAATATTGTTTGGTTTTGAAAGAATATAATCGACTGCAATAGCAGTGCTAACATGTTCGAGCACGATTTTTAACTCAGGAAAATCTTGTGTCAGTGGTTCTAAAATTTTATCAATAAACACAGCTTCGCGATCAAATATATCAACGGTGTCTGTCGTTACTTCGCCATGTATTAACAACGGTAATTTCTGTTTTTCCATTTGAGCAAATACGTCATAACAATTTTTTAAATCGTGAACGCCCGCGGCAGAATGTGTTGTTGCGCCAGCAGGATAGAGTTTAAACGCATGTACGTATTCACTATTAACCGATTCACTGACATCACTCACGGAGGTTTGTTCCGTTAGATATAAAGTCATTAATGGTTGAAACAATGAGTCTTCAGGCAGGGCTTGCACGATACGTTGACGATAGGCGAGGGCATCGGTGACGGTTGTGACCGGTGGTTTCAAATTTGGCATCACAATCGCGCGTCCAAACTGTTTTTGGGCGTCAAAAACTGTGCGCTCAAGCTTATCTCCATCTCTTAAATGGATATGCCAATCATCTGGTTGAATTAATTTGAGTGTTTGCATCTTCAGAAACGTTTCTTCTCGCCGATAATACTGTCATAGAATCAAGGAAGGATTATGAAGCAGTTAGCATTATTCCACAAGTTAGTGATGATAGGATTGCTGAATAGCTTAATCGTGGCCTCTAGTTTTGCGGATCAGTTCTATACTGCTGACTGGGAGGCGGCAAATTGGCGGGTTCAATCATCGAGATTGGAATGTCGTATTGAGCAAACTATTCCCGGTTATGGCAAGGCTATTATTCACCAGCGTAATGGTGATACGCAGCGTTTTATTCTTAACGCATGGCGAGCGGTTGAAAATGAGACGCGGGCGGATGTTTATTATCGCCCCCCGGTCTGGCGTCATGAGGGTGAGGGAGAGACCGTTGATATGACGCGTGTGCGTAAGGGCCATTATCCTATTATTTTGGGACGCCAGTTTAGTAATTCGATTATCAATCAACTAAATAATGGGCAAATCACCGGGTTTAACTACACGCGACCTAATCGTGAATTGATCACCGTCGAGCTTTTACCCATTGATTTTCGACAGGCGTTTGATGATTATGTGAATTGCCTAGGGTCATTACTCACTTATACTTATAATGATGTGAAGCTTGTGGAAGTCTATTTTACGTCAGATAGCCATTTGTTATCGATGCGGGCGACAAAGCAATTACGACGTATCCGAGACTATGTATTAGCCGACCCGAATGTCACAAAGGTGCAGATAGATGGCTACACGGATATTAAAGGACGGGCCTCTATTAATAATGCGGTATCACAGTGGCGCGCGAAAGCGGTTGCAAAGTATTTGGCTGAAATGGGTGTGCCGATGAACCGAATACATGTTTCATGGCATGGGCATAAGATGCCTGTAGGGGATAATGATACGCCTTCGGGGAAGGCTAAAAATCGCCGTGTGACTATTAAACTGTTACGAATGATCTGATTTTTTTTGAAAAATAGAGCTTCGATAAAGCTAAGTCTTTCAAACTTCCTAAGTTTTTTTCTAAATAGTGTTGACTTCTTATTTTTGCCGCAGCATACTCCTGTTCGTCGCGCATTGTTGTTTAATGCTCGACTACGAAAAAAAGGTAATTCATCCCCGTGAATTATTCTTTTTTATTAATGGATCTGTTAATAAAAACTTAAAATAAATGGGAGATCTTTAAAAATGGAACTCAGCTTACGTAAAACTACTCTCGCGTTGGTTGCTCTTGGTTTGAGCGGCATCGCTTCTGCAGCATCTTATGCTCCACCTGCACCTGCTTGTACTCCTGGTGCCGTTACTGTTCCTTGTGAACGTACTGCTTTTGACTTAGGCTTTACAGCTTATTGGTTAGAACCAGTAACTGATAATTCTTTTATGTATGAAACTGTTACTGTTGTAGGTGATACAACAACTTTTAATCAACACGTTGTTGATGAAGACTATGACTTCGGTTTTACTTTAGAAGGAAGTTATCACTGGGGAACTGGTAATGACTTTACATTGTCTTGGACACGTTTTGATAATGACAATGACTCAGCTTTGATTGATGGCAACTTTGCTGTTAGAGGCGCTGAAGATTATCAATTTGACCAAGTTATTGGTGTAATTGGACAACATGCTGATTTTGGTGACCGTTATAACGTACGTTTTAACGCTGGTCTTCAATATGTTCGTGTTGATACTGCACAGGGCGTTCGTATTCATGATACAAGAAACCCTGCTGTTGTTGCTGATTTCACTAACATTGAAGGCAGTAACTTTAGTGGTGTTGGTCCAATCGCAGGTATTGATACATCTTGGGATGTTATGGATGGCTTTGCATTGACTGGTTCTGCAGCTGCTGGTTTAGCGGTTGGTGATATCGATTCAACTACAGTTGCTTGGTTAGGTAACGCTGTTATTGGTAGCGTCATGAGTGAACGTACTATTGTTCCTACAGCTAACATGAAACTCGGTGTTCGTTATACTACTGAAGTAGCTGGTGGCGACTTAAACATTGACGCTGGTTGGGCGTTCATGGGTGTATTCCACTCTGTTCGTTACATTAATGCTGCAGGTATTGCGGCAGGTACTGCTAACACTTCAAACTTCGGTTTGCAAGGTCCATACCTTGGTGTTAAATGGATTGGTGACTTAGGCGGCTTAGCTGTTTAATAACCTCCAAAAAAAGAGAATGCGCTATCTAGCGCATTCTCTGCTTTAAGCCATAATTAAGGTAGACACTTTACTTATGACTTTTCGATAACAAAGGAATAACCATGAAACGGACTAAACTTTCAATTGCAATTCTTGCCCTTAGCTTATCCTCTCTCACTTTGGCCGCCAGTTTCGCACCAACCTGTACTAAAGGCGATGTCACGGTTCCTTGTGCAAAAACTCAATTTGATATCAGTGTTTACGGACTTCATCTCGAACCATTATTAGATGACTCGGTTTATGCTGAATCAGTTTCAGCAAATAATAGTGGCGATACTTACTATCGACAACACAGTTTAAACCCAGGCTATGATTTTTCATTCATTATCCAAGGCAGTTATCATTTCGGAACCGGTAATGATTTTACGCTTTCATGGATGCATTACGATAATAAAGAAAATGACGTTGTTGAAAACCTCATTGACCAACCCCGTTCAGCTTTATTACCAGACGTTGCTTGGGACCGTATAACGGGTACAGAAGAAGATAAATATGACCAAGTGATTGCGGAAGTTGGTCAGCACAGTGACTACGGTGATCGTTATGATGTGCGCACTCACTATGGCGTACAGTTTATTCAAATGACGAATAATATTACTGCCTTGGGAGAATCTGCTTTAGTTCCTATTAATTTCCAAAAAGAATTCCGTAATAGTGATTTCGACGCTTACGGTATTCATGGTGGTATTGACTTAAGTTGGCACATGGTTGATGGCTTTAGTCTGATTGCCCGACCTGGTGCTGGTTTAGTCGTAGGTTCACTTAAATCAAAATCAAAAGCTTGGTTTAATTTAATAAGTGGCTCTACTCCAACCAATACGAATGACATTGCTGAACGTATTGTTGTTCCGACTTATGATATTCAGTTAGGTATGCTCTATAGCCGACCTATCTCAACAGGTACTTTCAGTGTTGAAGGTGGTTACCAATTTACCGGTGTTTATCACTCAGTCAGACAAATATCTGCTTATGGTGGAACAGCTGCAGTTAAAAACTTTGGCTTACACGGCCCTTATCTAGCGGTTCATTATGTAGGTGATTTAACTGCCTAAATAAAGCCTGATTTTTCAGTTTAAAATGCCGGTGATAAACATCACCGGCATTTTTTTATACGGCACAACTTGCCAGTAAAATTACGGGGTAGTATAATCCGCCCATCAAAACGAGTTACAAATCTTTGCTATAACTCCAGATAAAATACCCTTATAAGATTAATAATAATAAGAAAAAGAGGTTTTACCATGTCTGTGCAGAAATATTCTGTGCTAGTGGCCGCAGTGTCTTTGACATTTACAACCACGTTTGCAGCTCAGAAAACACTATCACCCGAACAACTACAGCGTGAAATGCAGCGTTTAATGCAACACACCGCAGCACTTGAACATGAAGTGCAAGATCTGCGTTCTGAAGTTAAACAATTAAAATCAAAGCGTGTTAGCCGACGTATTATTGTTCGTAAAGACAGACGGCTTCAATCTCAACCCACTCACAAACATGCAACATTAAAAGCAAATACACGTCCAGATCGTTCAGCTGATTTGGCACCCATTAAACAATCTGCTACACCAGAGCTTGATCGTTATTCAAAAGCTTATCAAATCCGAGAAATATCACACCTCTGGGGCACACCGGTGGTGACATCGCCTTACGTAGGCGTACGCTCTCGTTTTGATGGTTCGGATTTAATCGTTAATTTACCCAGCATGAATGAAGATTTACGTTTGATCCAACAACGACAACGCTTTGAAAATGAATTAATTAGACGCGGATTACCGCTACCCGAACATCCTTTATTAGAACTCAGTGGCAAGCTTGAAACTCAAGCTATTTGGCGTAACCCTGCGGTAGGCAAACAAACCGGCGATGTGGATCTTGATACCGTTGAGATCGACGCAGTGAGTTACGTTGATCCGTGGGTCACCGGTTATATTTCAATAGATTACGATAATTTTGCTAATGCGACAGGCGTCTATCGTGTCGCTAACTCACGTTTAAAAGTTAATCGTGCGTTTATTACCGTGGGCCAATTACGTAAGTTCCCAGTGTATTTTACTGCCGGGCAAATGTTTATTCCTTTTGGTAAATACTCAGGTTACATGGTCACTATGCCATTAACTGAAGAATTAATGCGTATTCGCGCTCGAGCAGTACTGCTCGGTTATAAACAACCCGGTGAAGATGGATTTATCTTGAGTGGTTTTGGTTTCCGAGGGGATGCGAAACATAGTCGAAGTGGCGCTTTCGGTGCTAACGCGTCATATCACTTCACGCATGGTCCGCTAAAAGGCCGAATCGGCGCAAGTTATATCACGAATATCGCTAACGCTATCGGTCAGCAGCAAACAGGCGGGGTCATTTTTAATGGATTCGCCTTTTCACCGGCAACAGAATTACTCAATCGCAATGTACCTGGCTTAGATGTTCGGGGCGCATTGCAATATGGACCATTCTCAATTTTAGGTGAATACGTGACCGGCTTGCGAGAGTTCAGTCCGCTGGATCTAACCTTTAATAAACACGGCGCTAAAATTGCAGCTGCCGATATAGAAGGTGCTTACCATTTCCGACTCTGTCGCAAACCCTCAGCTTTTGCGATTGGCTACGGTCGAACTTACGAAGCACTAGCATTCGATTTTCCTAAATCAAGATACTCAGCTACATTCAGTATCAATATTTGGCGTGATACGATTGAATCAATTGAATACCGACATGAAGAAAATTACCCTCTTTATAGCACATCAATGGGGCGATCAGGATTTACAGGAGCTTTAATGCCTTATAATCCGCTAGGCTCACTCGGCCGTTCGGATGATAAAGTAACCGCACAAATTGCGTTATTTTACTAATCGTAGCGTATAGATCGTCATCTACCCTAAAGGGCACAGGCCGCGGCCTGTGCCCTTTAGGGTGCTCGACCGCGGGATCCAGGTTTTTTCTACTAGCCCCTGCTCAAATCAGTTGCTTTAATTTCTCTAAATAATCTTTTTCATCGGGTGCTTCTTGATTACGCTGTGCTTGCCAAATCCATTCAGCCAGCAATTCAATCATGAGATGTTCAGCTGTTAAATGATCATTTTGATATTTTCGTACGAGTTGAGTATAAATGGTCTGAATACCTTGAGGCCGGTCAGTTCCAGCTTGTTCTCTTATCCCTAAATGCATACCTAAATGTAAAAACGGATTGGTCTCGCCAAACTCAGGTAGATAATCCTTATCAAGATATTTATCGCGTTGTTCAAATAAACTGTGGTATTCCGGATGTTCAATGATCACCCGCGAAATTTGATCTTCTAATGGCGTTAATGGCAATTTATTTTTGTACTTACTCCAAGTATCAAAATAAAATTGTCGTAAATCCTCGCGGTTTTGTGAAAAAATCATAGCTTTAAAATATCCTCGTTAGCTAACTTTTTACCACGAAACTTTATTTTGTCAGCATATTCACAAAATTCAAATATCACGCATTCACCGCATTTAGGGGTACGTGCCATACACGTGTAGCGCCCATGTAAAATTAGCCAGTGATGGGCATCTTGTAAAAATTCTTTAGGAATAACGCGGAGTAATTTTTTTTCAACCGCTAAAGGCGTTTTCCCGGGGGCGATTTTCGTGCGATTGCTCACCCGAAAAATATGGGTGTCTACAGCCATAGTTGCGTGTCCGAAGGCTGTATTTAGAACGACATTAGCCGTTTTTCTACCGACACCCGGCAATGCTTCCAAGGCTTCACGATTATCCGGCACAACAGAGTCATGCTGTTCTATTAATATGCGACATG
>DAOUQR010000016.1 GCA_030625525.1 Pseudomonadota bacterium
TTTCCCACAAAATACAGATGAAGAAGTGATCGCTGTTTTAAACCAACACTAAGCAAAGCGAGTCGGAGTCAGGCCTCAGCCCTGACTCGCCCCCAAGCTCGTCCCCTTCCCAAGCTCGTCCCCTCCCCAAGCTCGTCATCCCGCGGCTCGACCGCGGGATCCAGAAAACAGTTCAAGCCACGCGACGACGAGTATATACTCGGTAAAACACAAGGAGTGCTCATGTCAAAACCGACGCCTTTATACGAACAGCATTGTTTAGCGAAAGCTAAACTCGTTGACTTCTACGGCTGGAAACTACCCCTCCATTACGGATCCTCAATCAAAGAACATCTCGCCGTGCGATCAAACGCGGGCATGTTTGATGTCTCACATATGACGGTGGTTGATTTAATCGGTGCCGGTGGTCGACAGTTGCTTCGCCATTTACTCAGTAATGATGTCGACAGACTAAAAAAAATGGGTCAAGCATTGTATAGCTGCATGTTGAATGAGCATGGCTGTATCATTGATGATTTAATCGTCTATATGCGCAGCAGTGATAATTATCGGTTGGTGCTCAATGCTGCGAATCGTAGTAAAGATTTAGCGTGGATCCGAAATCAGGCTAACGGTTTAGTCGGTTTGCAAGAGCGTATGGATTTGGCCATGATTGCTGTTCAAGGTCCTAATGCTTTGGCCAAGACGCTGGAAGTGATTGATCCCAAGATTGCAGATCTGGTTAGTCAGTTAAACCCCTTTGAATGCGCTGAACAAAAAGATTGGTTTATTGCTCGAACAGGATATACCGGCGAAGATGGTTTGGAAATTATTATTCCCAAAGAAAAAGCGACGTTTTTATGGGCAACTTTGTTGAAGGCGGATATTCAACCCTGTGGTTTAGCGGCGCGCGATAGCCTCAGACTCGAAGCAGGTTTAATGCTCTGCGGCCAAGACATGGATGAAAATACCACGCCGCTTGAATCAGCTTTAGACTGGACAGTCGCTTGGGAGCCGACAGATCGGGATTTTATTGGTCGCGGGTCGCTTGAATCTCAGCGTCAACATGGACTTAAGCGCAAACTGGTGGGTTTAGTCAGTGAGTGTAAAGCGGTATTTCGCGCCGAACAAAAAGTGATTGTTCCCGAGGTGGGTGAGGGTGTGATCACCTCGGGAACTTTCTCGCCCACGCTGCAAAAACCGGTTGCGCTGGCGCGTGTTCCGATGGATACCGCCGATACTTGTTTCGTAGAAATTCGAGGTAAGAAAATTCCTGCACGAGTGGTAAAACCTCGGTTTGTTAAGCAAGGTAAAAGTTTATTATAAGGAGTTAATATGTTTACTATTCCCACTGACTGTCGTTATACCAAAACTCATGAGTGGGTGCGATTAGACGATGATGGAGCGTTTACGATCGGCATCACGGATCATGCTCAAGAATTATTAGGCGATGTGGTGTTTGTCGAGTTGCCCAATGTAGATGCTGAATTGCGCGCGGGTGATGAAGCCGGTGTGATTGAGTCCGTTAAAGCCGCCTCTGATTTATATGCACCGTTGGCTGGACAAATTATTGCGGTCAATGAGCTGTTAGATGAGCAACCCGATTTAATCAATCAAGATGCCTATGGCGGTGGTTGGATTTTTCGTATGAAAGCCCTTTCGCCCGACGATTGGCAAGATTTGTTAGACGCGAGCGACTACCAGCAACTTATTTCAGGCGAGGATTAAGATGCCTTTTATTCCTCACACCAATGAAGAATTAAAACAAATGCTAACAGATATGGGTGAAACCCATGTGGCGGCTTTGTTTGATGAAATTCCTGCTGACTTATTGAATGATCGTTTAGAGGCGATCCCTGAGGGTGTTTCGGAAATGCGTTTGAAGCGTTTGCTCACAGAACAACTTGCAGATGAAAAGATGCCTTTGTGTTTTATCGGAGCGGGGGCGTATGAGCATCATATTCCTTCAGCGGTGTGGCAAGTGGCGAGTCGAGGTGAGTTCCTAACGGCTTATACGCCTTATCAAGCCGAGGCGAGCCAGGGTACGCTGCAATTACTTTATGAATATCAAACGATGATGGCGAGTTTGATGGGCATGGATGTGTCGAATGCGTCCTTATATGAGGGTGCGAGTGCGTTGGCCGAAGCGATTTTAATGGCGGTGCGGGTGCATAAAGGTCAGCGTAAACGTGTGATTATTCCACGTAGTTTGCATCCTTATTATTGGGATACGGTTAAGACGATTGTCTCTGAGCAAAAAATTGAATGCGTACCTTGTGATTTTGATCCTCAAGCGGGCGTGACAGATTTGGGGGCTTTATCGCAATTGTCGGATGAGAATTTAGCGGCTGTGGTGATCCCGCAGCCTAATTTTTTTGGGTGTTTAGAACCGGTTGATGAAATGACGGATTGGGCGCATCAAAAAAATGCATTGGCGATTGCTTGTGTGAATCCCATGGCGATGGCTTTGCTGAAAGAGCCTGGGCAATGGGGTAGCGCTGACGGCGAGATTGATAGAGAGGCTAACACTAGACTTGAGATCGGTGCCGATATCGCTTGTGGTGAGGGGCAGCCGTTGGGTGTGCCTTTAAATTCCGGCGGGCCTTATTTTGGATTTTTAACGTGTCGGCAAAAATTTGTTCGTCAAATGCCGGGACGTTTAATCGGACAAACAACTGACTTAGACGGTTGTGTGGGTTATACGCTGACTTTGCAAGCGCGTGAGCAACATATTCGACGTTCAAAAGCGACGTCGAATATTTGTACCAATCAGGGATTATTGGTGACAGCGGCGACGATTTATATGAGTTTGATGGGGCCGGTGGGTTTGCGTCAAGTTGCTGGGGTGAGTCATACGCAGACTAAAAAGCTTGTGGATAGACTCATTGAGATCGATGGGGTTGAACGTGTTTTTGACCGTCCGTTTTTTCATGAATGTGTGCTGCGATTGCCTCGAGATGTGGATGAGGTTTTGCGTGGTATGAGTTTGGATGGGATCCAGGCGGGGTTGAGTTTAAAAGATTATTTTCCTGAGTTGGGAGATTGTTTATTGGTTTGTGTAACGGAGACTAAAACGGATCAAGATTTGGATGTTTTTGTCGACGGTTTTTGTAGATGGCTGGGTTAAATGTTACAAAAATTGGAGTCGTTAGATCGGAGCGTGGTATTTTCCCAGCCTCTGCGGTTGAGGGGCCCTCGTCCAAAAGACGCTGCAAGCACGTCCGTGTGGGCTCGGCGACGGCCGTCCTTGGCCGTCGACGCTTTTGGTCGAGGGCCCCTCAACCGCAGAGGCTGGGAAAATACTTTGGGGTTTGTTGCTTTGTTTGGGGTGTGGGTTATTTATTTTGGAGGTTGGGATGTTGATCTTTCAGCGGTCGGTTGAGGGGCGAGTTGCTTTGGGGCAGTGGGTTGATGGGGATTTGGATTTGTCGGATTTGCCTGAGGCGGGGTTGCGTCAAACAAAAGCTGTGTTGCCTGAGGTTTCGGAATTGCAGGTTGTAAGGCACTACACTGGGTTGTCGCAGCGGAATTTTGGGATTGATACGCATTTTTATCCGCTGGGTTCTTGCACGATGAAATATAATCCGCGGGGGGTGCATGAGATGGCGATGCAGCCGCAGTGGTTGTCTCGACATCCTTTGAGTGCGGTTGATGATCACCAATCTTTTTTGAAAATCTTATTTGAATTGCAACAGTATTTAAGTGATATCACGGGTATGCCGGGGGTGTCTTTGACGCCGATGGCGGGATCTCAGGGTGAGTTTGTTGGGGTCGCGATGATCAAAGCTTATCACGATGCGAATAATGACACTGAGCGTACTGAGATGATTGTGCCGACGGCTGCGCATGGAACGAATCCGGCTTCAGCGGTTATGTGTGGTTATACGGTGAAAGAAATCCCGACGGGGAGTGATGGTAATATCGATGTAGATCAACTTCGGGAAATGGTCGGGCCTAAGACGGCTGGGATCATGTTAACGAATCCGTCGACTTTGGGTATTTTTAGTCGGCGTATTAAAGACGTTTCTGCGATTATCCATGAGGCGGGTGGTTTGCTTTATTATGATGGTGCCAACCTTAATGCGATTTTGGGAAAAGTGCGACCGGGTGATATGGGGTTTGATGTGATGCATTTAAATCTACATAAAACGTTTGCTACGCCGCATGGTGGGGGTGGCCCGGGTGCTGGGCCTGTTGCGGTGGCTGATCGATTGAAACCATATTTGCCGATCCCCACGGTTGTTTTTGAAAATGAAAAATACCGTTGGACCACAAAAAATGATTCTCCCGATTCAATTGGACGCCTGTCTTGTTTTATGGGGAATGCTGCGATTTTATTGCGTGCTTATTTATACATTCGTTTATTGGGTCGTAAGGGTCTGACGCGCGTTGCGGATTTTGCTACTTTGAATGCTAATTATATTATGAAACGTCTGCAGCAGGCGGGATTTGAATGTGCGTTTCCGGATAGACGTGCGAGTCATGAATTTGTGATTAGCTTTAAAAAAGAAAAAAAGCAATGGGGTGTGAGTGCGATGGATATTGCGAAACGATTATTGGATTACGGTTGTCATGCGCCGACGACGTATTTTCCTTTGAGCATTCCTGAATGTTTTTTAATTGAGCCGACTGAGACGGAATCAAAGCAAGAGCTCGATCATTTTATTGATGCACTGATTAAAATTCGTGGCGAGAGTGAAACGGATCCTGAATTAGTTAAAACTTCGCCGCATACCTGTGTCGTTAAACGTTTAGATGATGTGAAAGCGGTACGTGAATTGAATTTAACTTGGAAGCCTACGATTAATGACTAATACCGTCGCTATTCCACTTTGGCTTGTGATTATTGCCAGTATTTTTATTGTCTGGGCTATCCTCGACACTATTTTAATGCCGAGTGTGCGTTGGTTTTTTCGCCGTCGCGTTAATCGTATTATTACGCAAATTAATACGCGCTTACAAATCAAGCTACCGAAATTTGAGTTGTTAAAGCGGGATATTTTAATTGATCGTCTGCTTTATCACCCGGATGTTTTGTGTGCTGTTAAGGAATATTGTCGTGAAACCGATACGCCGAATCGTGTTGCGATGGCCCAAGTTGAGCATTATGCTAAAGAAATTATTCCTTCATTTAATGCTTATATGTATTTTCGTGTGGGAAGTTGGTTAAGTCGTGTCGTGATCCGCTTTTTATATCGTGTGCGAATTGGTTTTTCAGACGACAAGGGTTTTGAAAAAATTAAAAAGGACTCCAGTGTTGTTTTTATTATGAATCATCGCAGTAATACCGATTATATTTTATTAGCGTACTTAGCGCTGAATAAAGTGCAATTGAGTTTTGCCGTGGGTGAATGGGCGCGTATTTGGCCGGTGCAACAATTGGTGAGTTCGCTGGGGGGCTATTTTGTTCGACGCGGTTCGGGCAATAAATTGTATCGCCGTGTGTTGGCGTGTTATGTGCAGATGGCAACGCAAGCGGGGGTAGTTCAGGCGGTTTATCCTGAGGGTGGATTGACACGTGATGGTAAGTTACAGGATCCCAAGCTGGGTTTATTAGATTATATGTTGCGTGCATTTGACCCTGACAGTGAGCGTGATTTGGTTTTTATTCCCGTTGCGGTGAATTATGATCGTGTTTTAGAAGACAGAACCTTACTTGTTAAAAAAGACGAGGTTAAAAAAACAGCTTGGCAAGTGTTTAAAACAACGTCGAATTTTATTCGCCGTCATCTATGGTTAAAAATTTCAGGTCAATGGTTTCGCTTTGGTTATGCGGTTGTAAATTTCGGCACACCGATTTCTATGCGCGAATATGTTGAAAAGCATCATCTTCATTTTAATGAATTAACGCGTGAGTTACGTTTTGAAAAAGTTAAGTTGCTTGCTAAGGATTTGATTGCAGAAATTGGAAAACAAGTGCCTGTGACGTCGGTATCGCTATTGTCGACAGTTTTTTTAGCCGAGCCGGATATGGTTTTTACAGAATTAAAATTAAAAGCCAAAGTGTTTCAATTGCTTGAACAATTAAAGCAAAAAGAAATCACTGTACATATCCCGCATGGAGATTTAGATTATATGATTTCTTATGGTTTGAAAATGCTGAAAACGCGCCACATCATTCTATATGATCGCGGTGAATACCGGACTAATCATGATAATTTAAACGTCTTGTCATACTACGCTAATTCAATTGTGCATCACTTTAATTAACGTGTTTGTCCCACTTGTTTACTATCGATGTCTCCCACGTCGGATACTTCGATGATGACCGCCTTTTTGCCGAATTATCACTCTGCGTTTTGGAGTGATAACGGTTCCTCTATTGCCTTCCTGATGGTGTCCACGATAGACGGGTGCTCGGCGACGAGGTGTATATATTCGACGTCGCGGTGTATAAATCCGACGTCGCGGTATAACAACACGAGGACCATGATATCCCGGTTCGGGATGTCGATGTCGGGGTGGATACACGCGTCTGGGTGGGTGCACTCGACGCGGCGGTAAAACAACCACGGGTGGTCTTCGGTGAACACGACGCGGTGGTTTTCTATGAACTGTTCGTGGTTTTTTGCGTCGCTGTACGCGTTGCGGTTTTTTGCGTTTACGGTCACGCGCAACTTTACGCTTGCGATCACGCTCAGCTTTGCGTTTACGATCTTTTTCAACACGCCGCTTACGATCACGTTCTGCACGTGCTTTTTTTCGCTTGTCGACTCTAGCTTTATTTTTTGCACTTTTGATCTCCGCACGCTTTTGTCGACGTTGATCGGATTTTAAGACTTGTTGCTGCAATTGATTTCTAAATAAATTACTGCGCGCTAACAAATTCGGCAGGTAGAAAAAGGTTCGGCCTTGTATGACATTCCAACCCCAACTGTTGTAAAAATTTAAATAGGCGAATGGAAAACCTGCAAATAAAGGATACCCCAGTGGACCTAACCAACTGTTATACCAAAAGAAGTTCGGTGGTAGACCTAATGAAAGCCCTGCGCCAAACCAAAATGGATTGAGATAATATGAAGCTGGGTACCATCCAAGGTACGGATTATAGTTAAAACCTAATCCATAGGTGAAAGGATAGCCATAGTAAGCATTCCCAATCCAACCGCGATTATAAAATCCTGTTCCATATATCAATGCGCCGTTATAAATATAGCTACCAAAGTATCCCGGAAAATAGGCCGAGTACACACTGAATGGATCATAGCCATAAATATAATTAAACGTTAAATAATAATAAGGTGAGGCGACTGGAATGGTGTAAATGAGTCGTGGAACTGAAACCGCCACCGTCCAAGGCCCGATAGGATTGCCTGCAACAAACCAGACGGCATTTGTATTCGCATAATAACGATTGCCAACCCTCAGCACGGCTTTTTTAGTATTGGCCGCATACTTTATTTTTGTGCCTTTGATGGGTTTGAATTGCGGCTCGCCATCATAATCCACTTTAAGGGTGGCTTTTTTGCGGTCGACAATCGCTGTGGTCGGAACACTGTTTTGAATAACGGCTTCTTTGGCTTTTTTACTATTCACAACACTTGCGAGCACGTTGGCTTTTGCTGAATCGTCAGGAATATTGGCAAATGTTTTCGGTAGAGCGTGCGGTTCAACACTCGTCCAAATGCTTTTTTTATTTAAATTATTGCTTCGATACCAACGTCCAGAGAGTAATGCATAATACTGCTGTGTTTTTATATGCATAAATATATTGTCGTCGGTGTTTTCAACATAGAGGAGATCGGTTCCTTTGATGGGAGTGAATTCGGGCTTGCCATCGCTTTGTAATAGGGCGGCAGGCTCTGTTGTTAAAATTGCTTTTTCAATAAAATCGCTATCAGATTTTGGTTTTGAGGTGACAGACGTTTGAATTTTTTTAATTTTATTGGGCACATCTGTCACGACAAACCAATCTGCAAAAATACCGCTGGCCATCATCCAACGATTGCCTGCGCGCAGATAATACTGTCCCGTTTGCGGATCGTTTAAAATAATAAACGCAGTATTAATGACACGCATTAAATCGCTGTCTTTGACTTTTCGAAGTTGAGGTTGTCCATCAATGCTAACTAAGATGGTCGGCACGTCTGAATAATAAATTTTAGGTGGCTTGACGTTAAAGCTCGATGTCGATTTACTCTGTTGAATGCTAGTGATTTCTAAATTGATATCCAACATTTCTTGTGACAGACGAAGCGGGTTTTTATGCATATATTTGAGCATGGCATTTTGTAATTGATTGGTCATAATGACCATGCTGGGTACATCAATGCTGGAAATCGTAAAATCCTTGCATTGCCCTTCTTTCGTTTGTGGATCAATTGTAAATTGACACTGCGCCTTAATCGAACCAAATGTGTCGACGGTCTTTCCCGTCGGCTTTAAGGCAATGGCCATGTTTAAACGCAAGATACCATTTTCAAAGGAAAGCGCTTGTGGTTGATAGGCGGTGATTTTTCCCAGACTACTATCGATCATTTTAGGCCAATCGAGTGATAATTTTTCTGCGTGAACAATTGTGATAAATGACAGTAGAAAGCTGAGGATGATGATTATTTTTGTTCTGGACTTTTTCATAATTCTTATCTCCGAAAAATGTCCCTCACATACAATATAGTACAAATTTTGACTTTTTGCCGAACCTTCTTTTTAGAAAGCAGTAAAAAACATCTGCAAGCTAATAAAAATTAACAAGAAAGCAAACAAAGATCGCAGTAAAACAGGATTAGTTCGATGAGCTAATCGCGCACCCAAATAGGCAAATAACATGCTCGTGATCGTGACGATAATGACGGCTTTAAGATCGACAAATCCAATTGATGATGATGGCAATAATGGGTGATGCCAACCGGTATAGATGGATGTTAGACTACCGACAATAGCAATCGGTAAACTGCATGCCGATGCCGTCGCAATCGCAAACAAAATATCAATATCAAATATGACCAACAACGGGACGGTCATAATGCTTCCGCCAATGCCTAAGGCGGCTGCGATAAAGCCAATCAAGCTAGCTATCAAACTGAAGAAAGGTAAGTGCGGTAAATGCGGTCGTTTTTTTGGACGCAGTTTCATAAATAATTGTATGGCTGAAATAAATAAGAAAACGGCGAATGCGATGTGTAAGGTTTTTCCGGGTAATTGACTGATTGCAACAGTACCCAAACATGCTCCAACGGCAATGCCTAGAACCATTTTTCTAAAAATATCCCAACGTACGGCGCCGCGACGATGGTGTGTGATCACTGATGCGAGGCTGGTGGTGATCATTATTCCTAAGGAGGTCCCGATGGCGACGTGCATTGCAATTGAGAGTGGAAAGCCCATGCGTAAAAAAATAAATTCCAACGCGGGTACCACGATAATACCACCACCGATGCCAAACAAACCCGCGGCGGATCCAGCAAATATTCCGGTGGTGAGTAGCAAAGCAATTGAAAGCGTGTCAGTTATAATAATTGTTCTAAACCATAATGCAGTTGTTTTAGTTCAACGACTTTTTTACACGCTAATACCACGCCCGGCATAAAGCAATCTCGGTTGATTGAATCATGTTGCAACACTAAACGTTCACCTTGATTACCAAAGATAACTTGTTGTGAGGCCAGATAGCCGGGTAAACGCACGGCGTGGATCGGTATTCCATTTAAGGTCGCGCCACGTGCACCAGGGATGACTTGCTTGGAGGGTTTTAATTCGCGCGTTTGCGATCGCCCTTCGGCAATGAGTTCCGCTGTTCGAATCGAAGTGCCAGATGGGGAATCTAATTTGCCGTCGTGATGCATTTCAATAATTTCACATTCCGGCAAATAACCGGCTGCCTGTTTTGCAAATTGCATCATCAATACCGCACCAATTGAAAAATTAGGTGCAATGACTCCGCCTAATTGTTTTTGCTCAGCTAAGACTTGCAACTGTTGTACTTCTTTTTCTTGCATGCCACTGCTGCCAATGACGGGATGTGCGCCAGCTTCGATAATTTTGACTGTGTTCTCATAAGCAACATTAGCATTGGTAAAATCAACGACGACCTGTGCCGAGCTATCTGCTATCACCTGAGTAAGTTTGTCTCCACGTCCACATTCTGCAACCAGCACCAAATTTGGATCG
>DAOUQR010000081.1 GCA_030625525.1 Pseudomonadota bacterium
AATAAGGTGCAACAAATTGTAACGCAGCTGTATCAGAAGCCGTCGCAGCAACAACAATAGTATGTTCCATTGCACCGTGTTCTTCTAGCTTACGAACCACATTAGCAATAGATGAAGCCTTCTGACCGATGGCGACATAAATACATTTAACACCCGTACCTTTTTGGTTGATGATGGTGTCTATCGCAATAGCCGTTTTGCCTGTTTGGCGATCCCCAATAATCAACTCTCGCTGACCTCGACCAACAGGGGTCATTGCATCAATTGATTTCAAACCCGTTTGCATCGGTTGATCAACGGATTTTCGACTAATAACACCCGGCGCTACTTTTTCAATTGGAGCCGTCTGTTTGACTTGTATCTCGCCTTTACCGTCAATTGCATTGCCCAGCGAGTCGACCACACGACCTAGCAACGTCTCACCAACCGGCACTTCTAAAATACGCCCCGTACACTTAACCTTTTGGCCTTCAGTGATACCCTCGTATGAACCCAACACCACGACACCCACTGAATCACGCTCTAAGTTTAAAGCCAGCCCAAAAAGACCACTTTCAAATTCAACCATTTCACCTTGCATGACATCTGCAAGACCGTGAACGCGTACAATCCCATCTTTCAGGCTCACGATGGTGCCTTCATTACGAGCTTCAGAAATTACCGCAAAATTCTCAATACGTTTTTTTATGACGTCGCTAATTTCTGCCGGGTTAAGCGCTATCTGTGACATAGTATAATCCTCACTCAGTTAATGCGTGGTTCATGCGGTTGAGTTTGCCGCGAATTGAACCATCTATGACATAATCACCTGCCTGGATGACGGCTCCACCAATCAGAGCATCATCAACGGCACATTCGAGAGCAACATCTCGCTTTAATTTAATCGATAAGCGTTCTTTTAGATGTTGTTTTTGCGCGTCAGTCATCGGCATAAAGCTCATGACATCCACTGTAATTGTTTTATTATATTCAGCTAGCTGCTCTGCAAAAAGCTGTTTAATTTGAGTCATCACTTCTAATCGTTTGTATTGCTGAAGCAATTTCAAAAAATTGACTTGCTCTGGCGAAGCTTGCGTTAAGTCTTGATAGACCGCAATGGTTTGCTCAGCAGGTACCAACGGATTGTGCAAAACCTGTTGCATTAATTTATCGCTCGTAACCAAACCGGCTTTTTCTAAAAACTGTGCCCACTCAACTAATTGATTTTGCGCAAGCGCCCACTCAAAGGCTGATTGGGCGTATGGCCTAGCGACCGTGCTATTCTCAACAGCCATTATAGTTCACCCACCAAGTCTTCTATAAGTTTAGCGCTCTCATTTTTATCAACTTCACGCCCCAAGATACGCTCAGCACCGGTCATTGCCAGTGATACAACGTTCTTACGAAGTTCATTTTTTGCCGAAGTAATATGCTGCTGAATGTCTTCTTGTGCCAATTCAAGCTGGCGCCGGCCTTCGACTTTAGCCTGTTCCTTTGACTCTTCAATTATTTGAGTCGCACGCTTATTAGCTTTGTCTACGATTTCAGCCGCTTGTTGCTTCACTGCGCGCAGTTGTTCAATGACTTTTTCCTGTGCTAGCTCAAGTTCGCGTTGACCGCGCTCTGCCGCAGATAAACCATCGGCTATCTTCGCTTGACGCTCTTCAAGCGCCTTCATGATCGGCGGCCAAACATATTTCATCGTGAACCACACGAACAAAATAAATGTGATCATTTGCCCAAACAGGGTTGCATTAATATTCACGCTTTATTCCTCTGGTTTCAAACAATTATCTTGCGTGTTGCGCTAAGAAAGAAACCAAGCTCGCAGCAAACGGGTTTGCAAATGTAAAATACAACGCAATACCGACACCAATCATGGTCACAGCATCTAATAAGCCCGCAACGATAAACATTTTAACTTGTAACATCGGCACCATTTCAGGTTGACGTGCAGAACCTTCGAGGAATTTACCCCCTAACACACCAAAGCCGATAGCCGTACCTAACGCACCCATACCAATTAATAACGCAACCGCGATCGCAGTCATACCTTGAATTTGTGCAAAATAATTAGCAGCTTCCATCATTTTCCCCTTTAGTTAACAACATAAAAAAACTAGTGATCTTCATGAGCCAGACTCAAATAAACAATCGTCAGCACCATAAAAATAAACGCTTGTAATGTGACGATGAGTAAATGGAACATCGCCCACATCCAACCCAGCGGCCATTGGATCCACCAAGGCAACAAAGCAATCAAAATAAAAATTAACTCACCGGCATATAAATTCCCGAACAATCGCAAAGACAAGGAAATAGGCTTGGCAATCAACCCCACCATTTCCAATAAAAAGTTAAATGGAATAAAAGCCCAATGATTAAACGGCTGCAACGTCAACTCTTTAACAAAGCCACCGATACCTTTTATTTTAATACTGTAAAAGATAATCAAAACAAACACGGTGAGCGACAGTGCAAACGTTAAGTTAAGATCGTTAGTCGGCACAACCTTCAGATAGGGGATCCCCATCATGCCAGCAATGCGAGGCAATAAATCGACTGGCAACAAATCCATGAAGTTCATTAAAAACACCCACACAAAAATGGTCAGTGCGAGTGGCGCGATCAGCTCACTACGTCCGTGAAAACAATCTTTGACTTGTGAGTCAGCAAATTCGACGATAACTTCGACGAAGTTCTGCAGCTTGCCCGGCACACCCGATGTCATTCGAACAGCCACTTTACGAAAAAAGTATAAAAAAGCAACGCCTAAAACAAATGAGAAAAATAACGTATCAAGATTTAACGTCCAAAAGCCACCATTGGTTAGGGTGAAATTTTTCAGATTCAAATGCAGATATGTTAAATGATGCTGAATGTATTCTGTACTTGTCACGGTTATTTTTGCACTCATAGCTCATTACTTCGAAAATAGTCCAGGGGCGACCCAAAAAACACATTGGGCAACGATAAACCCCAAAAAAAATGCCATTGCATGAATGGCTACATGTTTAAACACTATTATAAATAGTGCGACGGTAATAAATATTTTTACCGCTTCACCGCGATAAAACGCGCCTACAATTTGTTGTGCAGAATGCGCTCCGCGATATCTAAAATAGAGCCAAGCAAATAGCTGACTCGGCAATATACAAACCAGGCCACCCAATACGCACGACATTGCCGCAACCGTGCCTATCGTCATAAAAAATATCACTGCAAGGATGAACACCACAGCGCTTTGCACTAGGAATAATCGCCTAACACCGCGCCACACTTTGGCCTTTGGATCCATACCTTTCTCAACAGTAATAAGTAAGCCTTTTCTCAGGCGCGCGGAGTATACAAAATCTTGGGGTGTTGCGCAATAGTTACCTATTAATTGATTTTACTAAGGATCCCATCAAGTTCATCGAGAGAACTGTAACTAATGATAAGTTTTCCCTTTCCTTTGGGATGATGTTGAAATTGAACGCTTGCAGCCAATCGTTCAGAGAGCTCTCGCTGTAAGCTCTCTATATTCGGATCGAGCTTTTTCACTGACTCCACCTGTTTTGGTTGTTGCAAGCGGCGCACTAATTTTTCTGTTTCTCTGACGGACAAATTTTTAGCACTGACCGTGTGAGCGGCTTGTATTTGGACTTCACCAATTAGCCCTAGCAACGCTCGCGCATGCCCCATTTCAATATCTCCGTGCTCAAGCATCGTTTTAACCTGGGGATGCAAGGTCATCAGGCGCAGCAGGTTTGTTACCGTCGTACGTGATTTTCCCACCGCATCGGCAACTTGCTGGTGTGTGAGCTGAAACTCTTCTTGTAAGCGATGTAGCGCTCGCGCTTCTTCGATAGGATTTAAATCTTCACGCTGAATGTTTTCAATCAATGCCACAGCAATCGCGGTTTCATCCGGAATATCATTAATAATCACGGGAACATCAGCCAACCGAGCTAACTGTGCCGCACGCCATCGCCGTTCACCCGCTATAATTTCATACTGGTTTTTTCCAATTGGGCGCACGAGAATAGGCTGAATAATTCCTTGTGCTTTAATAGAGTCCGCCAATTCCTGTAAGGCCGTGGGCTCCATGTCGCCCCTCGGCTGATACTTGCCAGAAGACAGCCACTCGATTGGTAATTGTCGTAATTTAGACGCATCACTATGGGATTTTTCTCCGGTCGCTGTTCTTGCGACCACGGCGGGTGAAACTTGGCTCAGTAAAGCGTTTAAGTTACGTCCCAATCCGGATTTGCGTGCAGCCATTTAATTGATCCTCATGCTATTTCAGCCATTGGTTGTTGCTGTTTTCGTAATAACTCACCCGCCAAAACTAAATAGGCAGATGCACCCTGTGAATTTTTGTCATACATAAGCACTGGCAAGCCATGACTAGGTGCCTCAGCAAGTCGTACATTACGTGGAATCACCGTTCGGTAGACCTGATCACCAAAGTGCTCTATTAATTGTTTAGATACATCGTTAGCCAGGCGATTTCGTGCATCAAACATCGTGCGCAATATACCCTCAATCTTCAGGTTCGCATTCACGGTGGATTGAATTTGACGGATAGTATCCAATAAAGCCGCTATCCCTTCCAAAGCGAAATACTCACACTGCATAGGAATTAAAACGCTGTCCGCTGCCGCTAACGCGTTGATCGTCAAGGTATTAAGCGAAGGAGGCGAATCAATTAAAATGAAATCATATTGAGCGGCAACCGCCTTCAAGCTGTTTTTCAAGCGAAATTCTCGGCCGATCTGCGTCACCAAGGTGACCTCTGCCTCGGTCAGGTCATCATTGGCGGGAACCAAATCATAGCCGGCGATTGTAGACACCGTCGTTTCTTGAAAAGTATTTCGCTCCAATAATACATCGTTGATTGATTTTTCAACCTCTGATTTTTCAATGCCACTCCCCATCGTAGAATTGCCTTGCGGATCAAGATCGATGAGCAATACTTTTTTATTCGCAGCAGCCAATGATGCAGCGAGATTAATCGTAGTTGTGGTCTTACCCACACCACCTTTCTGATTTGTTATGGCAATGATTTTAGTCATGATACATCGCTTATAATGATTAAATGTCGTGAGGCGTTCTCACCGAGAACGCTTAATTTTTCTGTCTGAATAGCATGCTTGGTGTCTAAGTCCGCTATTTCCGTTTCAGGATATTTTCCTTTCATCGCTAACCACCGTCCCTGTGAGCTGAGACAATGGGACGACATTTTTACCATATCTGCCAACGAACTAAAAGCTCGCGTTACAATTTCATCAAAATAGTGTTCTGGTTGATAGCTTTCAATCGTTGAATGCACCACCTCGACATTTGATAAGCGCAGCTCAATCTTACACTGAGTCAAAAATCGCGTTTTTTTATGACTACTATCCAATAAAATAAATTGCTTATCTGGCAAATGAATCGCTAAGGGGATTCCGGGTAAACCGGCACCACTGCCGACATCTAAAACTCTTGACCCTTGGATGTAAGGCAAAATCGCCAAGCTATCTTCGATATGTTTAGTCAACATCTCTTGAGGATCTTTGATCGCTGTCAGGTTGTAGACACGATTCCATTTTTGCAACAGCGTCAAATACTGTTGAACTTGTTCGTCTTTCAGCATTTTATTTTTCTCACGTACATTTCTCTGGTTTCAACGAGCCCTTCTTCAGGTGCACCAATAACAACGAAATCGCAGCAGGGGTCACCCCAGATATACGGGATGCTTGGCCAAGGGTTGTCGGTTTAACCGTTGAAAGCTTTTGCACAATTTCAGTCGATAGGCCGCAGACTAAACTGTAATCCAATTCCAACGACAATGGCGCTTGCTCATTTTTTTGTATACGCTCAACTTCCAATTGCTGTCTTTCGATATAGCCCGCGTATTTTATTTGAATTTCAACTTGTTCTGCCGCTTTAGGATCCATCAAGCCAGGACCAACATCTGCTAACTGTTGAATGCTTGCATAATTCACTTCCGGGCGCTTTAACAAATCCAACAAATTTATCTCTCGCGCTAATTTCTTAGCAATCAACGTTTCA
>DAOUQR010000017.1 GCA_030625525.1 Pseudomonadota bacterium
AACATAACAACTGTGCATCTCTGAGTTAGATAGAAGAAGCGATTTTATCAAGTTAGTGACTGTTGTTATATATTCTGCTTTACAGGTTGAAATACCTAACTGCTCATAAATTAGTTTAGCTTCCCACAAACAAGCAACCACTTTTGTCATTTGAGAAAATTGGTCGTGGTAATCAGGTGTTTTTTCTTCTTTTTCAGTTATAGCGGTAATTTCAGCCGTTGCTCGATAGAAAATAGTTGTTCCGAGATTATGTAAGTACAAAGCCTTCTTTATAAGGGCAGGCTGCGGTAATTTATTAATTGCCTCAATTGCTTTTAAATGATGTTTAATAGACAGAGCGATATCACCCAGATCACTATAAGTGTTCGCCATGTTGTTATACATTGATGCTTTAGCCTCAACCATAAGACCTAATGATTTTACTCGCGGAAGCAACTCATGTGACTCGACCATTGCAATATAAAATTTTGAATAATGAATTTTTAACTGATAATACAGAATAAAAGAATCCCGATCACCTGGGCGATTCTGTTCATAACCTGCCTGACCATAAACCGTTGTCAGGCCTTGGATAGCATTTAACATATCAAACGGGTCACCATCTAGTGCATTCTCAGCATCCAGTGAAATAATCACGCGTTCAAAACATCTAATGGCACTCTCATAATTTCTTATTATCGCGTAGGCATTGCCGAGTGATAACAGCGTTTTCACGGCATTCATTTCAGTACTTTCTGATGTTGTTTTTAATATTTTTATTACCGCCACCAGCTCAGAAAGCAAAGGCAAGGTCGTCCTAAATAAAACGGTTTTAAATTTAACTTTTCGTCTTGCAAGAATATCGTGCATAAGACGATTGCGTGTTGCCACCGTTTTAGTAACGGACTCATGGAACTCTGCATGCGTTATTTCAGCAATAGCAGCCTGGGTATTTTTTTCTAAATCTTTTAATGCCTGTCCAATCTTCGTTTCACAAAACTCACATATAAGCAGCCGTTTATTTGGCGAAATAGATTCATCAACGGCAATTTTAGCCAGGTAATCTAACTCGTGAGAAACAATAGTCAACCTATCATCGATCTTGCTTTTGACCTCCGTTGCTTTAGGTTTTTTGACTTTTTTCACGCGTTTTGTTTTTACAGAAATAGACGATCGAGGTTTTTTATCAAAAATCAACTTTGGTAAGTTGCCTGTCTCATTTAATTCTTTAGTAAGACTCAATAGGAAAGTAGAGTCCGGCAGTTCTTCTTCATTTTTAAACTTTAAACTTGGATACGCGCTGACACAGACATTGTATGAACGAATTAACGCAAAAATTTCTGCCTCAATAATAGGCAGCAGGTGTTTGTCTCGACTTTTTTTACTGGACGATAATGTCTGACATTTCTTGAGTTTTACTGAAATTATTTTGAGTGCTATTTTCGGTTCAGAAATATTAACAGACGCACGCGTCACTTTGTCTTTCAGTTTCTTATTCTTCTCACTGTCATAATCACTTGGTTTTTTTGTAGTATCAATATTAAAAATACTATTTTCGTCAACAACAATCATTTTCTTGCTGAAACAAGCATCTATTAATAAATTAAGATGTTGTCGTTCTTCACTTGACGCCAACCCCAGGGCCAGGGCCAGGTTATTTTTTTGAAGACTCATCCATTTTGAATCTTTACCCGCTTGAAATACATTTTCAATTTTATTTTTTAATTCATCAAGTTGGCTCTTGAAATTTTTCACAAGCAATGTGTTGAGAACAGAAAGATTCTTTAATCCATTATCACTCGGCTTTCGGACAAAGACGGATAGCGAGTGGGCAAGTTTATCATCGCGAAGTTTTTTAAAAAAACTAAATAAACCACTATATTGGCCAGGATTTACAAAATCTCTTAGTTCTTTAGATAGTTCGCCAACTAATGACAATACTCGGCCAAAATAATATCGATCCTTGCGGCATTCAAAATCAAGAGACTGCAAATCATCGTGCATTACAATTTCATCAAGCCGATTAATGATTTTTTTAGCATAGAAATAGCGAATATACTGCGTCAAAAACTTCAACTCGCCTAGATCGTTCAGCTTAGCGAGCGCGTCTTCATCAGTCAGATCGCTCACCTTATCTTCGGCTTTAATAATATAATTAATTTTTTTTCCGACAATCCCTACATCAGAGATTAAGTCTTTCATGGCCTCGTTTGAAATCTCCATATCGCTCGCGCTAAAATTTTCAAAGATTTTTTCAAGCGCTGATAAATAAATCAACTCTAATCCACCCGGACGCAGCTTAGCATTATCACTGCGATCAACTGACCCGTACTTATTCCGAATATAGCTGTCAGCACCTTCATCATTATCGTTAAAGTGAAGATCAGTTGCCAACTCGCCGATTTTTTGTAAGAACTCAATGGATTGTTTTGAGAACTTCATCGTTCCCGAAAAAGTTATAATCAACTGAGAAATATTTCTTAATGATTCAAGATCTTCATTTTTATCTTCTAGAATGGTTTTTGAAAACATCTACAACTAACACCTTACTTAATAAGCTGATTATAAAAATTGAATGGGATACTTAAGCCCTATCTCATAGGGCCTTTTCATATTCCTACTCTTGAGCCAATAAATCCTGAAGTTTATACACGGTATTACGATCTTCGTATTTCATAGCCAAGCAAGTAGCGCGAGCACCGGCAATGGTTGTGGTGTAACTCACGTTGTGTTGCAGCGCATTTCTGCGGATAGAATAGGAATCCGATAGCGACTGCTTGCTGTCAGTCGTATTCACAATAAAATCGATTTCATCGTTTTTAATCATGTCGACGATATGCGGTCGCCCTTCGATCACTTTATTAACGCGATGACAAGGTATGCCGGCGGCATCCAAGACTTTTTGTGTGCCTTGTGTTGCACACACTTGAAAACCTAAGTCGACGAGACGTTCTGCAATGCGTGCGACTCGGGGTTTGTCTGCGTCGCGAACACTCACGAAAACTTTACGTCGGTTTTTAATATCAGCACCCGCACCGAACATAGCTTTTGCATACGCTTGACCGAATCGCTCAGCAGTGCCCATCGCCTCACCTGTGGATTTCATTTCAGGGCTCAACAAAGAGTCAACACCTGAAAATTTCGCAAACGGAAACACGGGATATTTAATTGAAAAATACGATGGCACCACTGGGTGCGTCATACCTTGTGACTGCAGTGACTGCCCCACTTTACAAAGCGCTGCAATTTTTGCCAAAGGTAACCCCGTTGCTTTTGAAACAAAGGGCACCGTACGAGAGGCGCGCGGATTAACTTCCAAAATAAAAACATCTTCACCTTGGATGGCAAACTGAGCGTTCACTAAACCAACCACACCTAACTCTAGGGCAATCTTTTTCAATTGTTTGCTGAGCGTTTGTTGCATCACACTGCTCAAACTAAACGGTGGTAGCGAACATGACGAATCACCGGAGTGAATGCCGGCTTGTTCGATATGCTCCATAATGCCGCCAATTAAAACCGTTTCGCCATCACAAACGGCATCGACATCGACTTCAATCGCATCATTCAAAAATCGATCGAGTAAAACGGGGGATTCTTCAGAAACACGCACGGCTTCTTGCATATAATGTAAAAGTTGCTCTTGGTTATAGACAATTTCCATCGCACGTCCGCCTAAAACATAAGACGGTCTCACCACTAGGGGGTAACCAATTTCTTCGGCTTTTTGAATCGCCGCATCGACACTGCGCACCGTTGCATTCGGTGGCTGTCGCAGGCCCAGTTTCTGAATAAGTGCTTGGAAACGTTCGCGGTCTTCAGCCTCATCAATGGCATTGGGTTGTGTTCCTAAAATTTTGACGCCATTGGCAGCAAGTTTTTTCGCCAATTTTAACGGTGTCTGGCCACCGTAGTGGAGGATCACGCCAAATGGTTTTTCAACATCCACAATCGCTAAGACATCTTCAAGCGTTAATGACTCAAAATACAAACGGTCGGAGGTATCATAATCCGTTGAAACAGTTTCAGGATTACAATTCACCATAATAGTTTCATAACCCGCTTCGCGTAGCGCCATCGCGGCATGCACGCAGCAGTAATCAAATTCGATCCCTTGACCAATCCGGTTCGGGCCGCCCCCTAAAATCATCACCTTTTGTTTATCACTAGGATTGGCTTCACACTGACTTTCATAGGTTGAATATAAATACGCCGTCGTCGTGGGGAATTCTGCCGCGCAGGTATCCACACGTTTAAAGACAGGATGAAGTTGATGTTTAATTCGTAATTGCCGGATCTCTTCAGCTTTCACATGCAATAACTGCCCGATGCGCTTATCTGAAAATCCCGCACGCTTTAATTGTTCTAAGTGATCAGGGTTTAATTCATCGAGTGTCATGCCGGTTAAGCGACGCTCGTAATCAATCAGCCCCTGGATTTGCGCTAAAAACCACGAATCAATTTTTGATATGCGATGGATCGCTTCAATGTCATAACCCAGACGAAATGCATCGGCGACATAACGAATGCGCTCTGGGCCCGGCGAATGTAATTCACCCTGTAAAATACTTTTTGCGTCACGATCCGCAATATTTAAAATTGGCTCGAGTCCGGTTAGGCCAATTTCCAAACCCCTCAACGCTTTTTGTAATGACTCTTGAAAGGTGCGACCTATGGCCATCACTTCGCCCACGGATTTCATTTGGGTGGTTAAACGATCCGAGGCTTGGGGAAATTTGTCGAAATTAAAGCGTGGGATCTTTGTTACGACATAATCAATCGTGGGTTCAAATGACGCGGGTGTGCGACCACCGGTGATATCATTTTTTAATTCATCGAGGGTATAACCTACAGCGAGTTTTGCCGCGATTTTTGCGATAGGAAAGCCTGTCGCCTTCGATGCGAGTGCCGATGAACGTGAGACACGTGGGTTCATTTCGATGACAATCATACGGCCATCGTCAGGATTAATAGCAAATTGGACGTTTGAACCGCCAGTTTCAACACCAATTTCGCGTAAAACAGCAAGCGAGGCATCCCGCATGCGTTGATATTCTTTATCGGTTAGGGTTTGTGCCGGAGCCACGGTGATGGAATCGCCGGTGTGCACGCCCATGGGATCAATGTTTTCAATGGCGCAGATGATGATGCAGTTGTCATTGTGGTCTCGCACCACTTCCATTTCATATTCTTTCCAACCCAGGGCTGATTCATCGATGAGTAATTCTTTGGTCGGTGAGAGATCAAGACCGCGTTCACAAATTTCGAGAAACTCTTCTTTATTATATGCAATCCCACCACCGCTGCCCGCGAGGGTGAATGATGGACGAATGATGCAGGGGAAGCCAACCATCGGTTGAACTTGTAAGGCTTCCTCGAGACTGTGTGCAATCGCAGAATTCGGCATATCTAGGCCGATTTTTATCATAGCCGCACGAAATTTTTCGCGATCTTCGGCTTTATCAATGGCCTCACGGCTAGCGCCAATTAATTCAACGTCATGTTCTGCTAAAACACCTTCGCGGACTAAATCCAGCGCACAATTAAGAGCGGTTTGCCCCCCCATCGTCGGTAACAAAGCGTCTGGCTTTTCTTTTTTGATGATTTGGGAAACAATTTCCCAATGGACTGGCTCAATATAGGTGGCATCCGCCAGTTCAGGATCGGTCATGATCGTTGCTGGATTGGAGTTCACTAGAATGATCCGGTAGCCCTCTTGCTTTAAGGCTTTACAGGCTTGTACTCCGGAATAATCAAATTCACAGGCTTGTCCAATGACAATAGGCCCAGCCCCCAAGATAAGAATCGACTTAATATCTGTACGTTTTGGCATGAAAAGCAACTCAATGAATGATCTTGGGCGCGATTGTATCAGGTAGGACGATTTCATCAATGCCGGTCTCTTAATAAAGGCTTAAGCTTTGTACTTTAGTATTCAAAGTCCAATCTGCATTATTTTTAGAGGTATTTTCAATGAGTGGTATTCGTATTTGGCGTAAAACGGGTCTTTTTTCATCAGTTGCCGGTGGTTATAACAAGGGTGAGGAGACTGAAATGGCTCGATTACAACGAGCGTATACAGAAAACATTAGTAATGATCACGATCTGCCAATCCAATTTAAGACAGAGGAAAAAGGCACACACACCTACCCATGCGCTAGTACAGACTCTTCAGAATATAAAAGTGATTATTGGAAAAAACAGAAAATTCATAATAAAACAGGCTCTTTTTATACGCTTGCGACGGACTTAATCGCGACCGTTTGTAAATATCAGCTTAAACGTAGCCTTCGAAAGGGTATACACAAAAATGATCCGATCAACTTATTGTGCCAAGAAGCCAACGTCTGGTTTAGTCAATTAGCCACGCAGCAACCTTCGGATGCATTAATTAAAGAACTCGCAAAACGAAAAAGTTATTATCGTGCGATCAGTCGCGCTGAAGAATTTCAACCGAGTCGCTTTCACGATTTAACCATGAAGGGAACCTTAGAGCGCATCGATGATTTAATTGATGAATCTGTTGTTAAAGCAAAAAATGACATCGCTCAAAAAAATGCGCGTGAACATATTAACGAACTGATGGGATTGAATAAATCCATTAACACAGAAATGTTTAAAATCATGCGGGGTTTAGGTTGTGATGTGAAAGGTGCGCACACCGATATCATTGCTAAAAACATACTTGACCCTGATGCCACGGAAACAAGAGCCCTTATTCAAACGCGATTAGGTCAGTGTCTACAAGTTATCGCGATGGAACTTGTTCAGGGTATTTATTCACAAAGTGAGTATACAGCCAATCCTTTTATTGATGAAAAGGGTCAAGCACAAATTCCAGAGGCTTTACAACAAGCAGCCATTGCTGATGATAAGACATCACAAAAATATAAAACCTATACAATCGATCAGTTTTTTAAAAACAAATCAGGCATCGATACTGAATATCTTAAAACAAACAATTTAGATAATTTAATTAAATTATTTGCCTATGTCATGGAATTAACCAAAATTAATGTCTGCCTAAAAGATGCTTATGAATTAGCCGGTGTTGGCGGTGATATCATGTTGTATGGTAACACCCATACTCAAATCGTTGACCTCATTGAAGAACAACAACTGCTCATCGGCGCAATTAATCTGTTACTTAAAACGCTGCAAGCACCACTAGCAGAAAATCGCAAACGCCGTGTTGCAAAAAACACCGCGAAAGTCGGATTGACACGCGCAAAAGATACCACGATTGCGAATTATGAAGCAGTTGAAGATTCAATAGAAAACATTTTCAAATCCTTTGAACAAAACCAAGAGCAATGTGAGAAAATTTTAGCTGAAGCTAAAAAAATGACATTGCGCCAACGAATTAATGAAGCCAATAAAAAGGCCAAACGTTTTGTGAAAGATACCAGCGACACCATTGTTAATATCCAACACGTTATGGGCAGAGAAGTGAAACGTACCGACGAGCGTTTTATACCCATGGAATTACCAAGAATGGCACGAACATCCAGCAATGAATTTCTCTATTCAAGTATTGTTGAAAACGCTGAAGGTAATTTACCGATCTCAAGCAAAGAGGAAGACTTTAACGGCCCAGATACATTTTCTGCAAGGCAATACAAAAATAAAAGTGAAGCAAATAATATTCAAAATGACTATGGCTATGAGAAAAAAGAAGTCGATTTTTATGGCCACAAAGGACGACAATTTGATGATGGTGCGATTAATTTATTAGAATCATACCTAATGCAATATCCATCTTTATCGCGAGTTATTTTATCTAAACATCAACTCACGAGTGACGGCGTTGAAAAACTTGTGGATATCATGGCTGAGTATAATCAAATTTGCATGCTAGATTTATGGAATAATCAAAGTATTGGTTCGAAAGGTGGCGAACACTTAGCGACGTTACTTAAGACGCAAAAAAGAATCACAGCACTCGTTATCAACCAGATTAATTTAGGTGCCGAAGGAGCAATCGAATTTGCCGTTGGCTTAGCTCAAAACAAAAGCTTACGCTTTTTAGATATGGGTTATAACAACTTAGGTGATACAGGCTGTGAAGCCTTAGCTGCGGGATTAAAATCACATCCATGCCAAGATCTAAGGCTCGCTGGAAATAGCATTGGTGATAATGGCGTAACCGCGCTGGTGGATGCAAGACTCGACAGCAAACTTTTCAGCTTGCTTGATTTAGGAAATAATAAAATAGCTCAAGCAGGCGCGTGCCAAATCGCTAAGCTTGTAGAAGGAAATAAAGTTGTTGAGCTACGCTTACACGAGAATAAAATTAACGGTATTGGCGCGAAGTTTATTGCCAGCGCTCTCAAGAACAATAGCACGTTACAAGAAATTCAACTTCAAATGAATCAAATTGATTTTGATGGCTGCATCAGCTTGTTAACCGCTTTTGCAAATCATCCAACACTTAAAAAACTAACGCTCGCAGGGAATGAAAAATTAACACCGAGCCAGGCAACTATTATAAAACGCTTAGAAACAATGATTCAATTGCATAGAGATGAGGCTTATGACGATCAGACAACGCTTGATTTAAGTGGTATCGCGATAGACGTGAAAGAATGGCGTGGTGTTCTCAAAGTGATAGGTGCTTTTTCTGAGGTGCAAGTATTAAAATTAAATGGGGCTAAGTTAGATAACGAAGCGGGTGACATCATGCTACGTGAGATTACGAACGGCTTACTAGAAGTGCTTACCTCTGTTGAAGCAGAAGGTAATAGCGAAATTATGGCAGGAGTAACAAAAAAACTCGCCACAGGCCAAGAGAAAAAAGAACGCAACGATGGAAAAAGTTATCAAGCACTCGCTAATCTTCGAAATAGGAATGGCAGAGATGGCATAACTAATAACAATGATATAAAGTCGAATGTAAACCAATATTTAACAAAATGAAATAAGCCACTTTAACCCGATGGCCAAGATCGCTTGGCCATCAATCACACGATGCCGTAACATGTATAATTCAAAATCACAGCCTGAAAAAAATAAGCTTGCTGATACGAGAAGCTTCGATTCAATACTGGCATCTGTCAAAACAGATATGCCTACTCTCAATTGGGCTGATGCACATGTTGTGACAAATAGTGGCAGTAAGCAGTTTTTTAATTCATTTATTGAATTTGCAAAGACTCTTCCTGATGCAAAATCTATTGAAGATATAAATACTACGCTAGATACGATAAACCAGCCCCCCTCTGATTCCTTAAATTTACTGCAAAGCCTAAGGAATAGGATCGAACTATCTGAGGCTAAACTTAGCATCGCAGAACGCTGGTATTTTTATAATGGGGCGTCAACATTTCTTAAAACAGCTCACTTGTCTAAAGCACTCGATTTTTATTCGCTGGCGAACTATCTTTATAAGATAGAGTCCAGCTTAATAACAAAAAATCCGGCACAACTTGGAAAGCGCCACTCTAAACAATTATGTGACACACGCAATGAATTTAAAGAAACCTTAGACAAAGATAAAATTCTGGTTCTCCAATTTCGAGATGCACAATCGAAATTCAATCAATCAATTACAACATTAACCAAAGAAATTTTAAGTGACACGGTTAAAAACTCGAATCTGAACTCGAACGAACATCCAAAGTACTGCGTGATCGCATTAGGCTCGCTCGCGAATGGTTCATTTAGTCTTTACTCAGACTTAGACATCGCTATCGTTGTAAAAAATGACGAAGACCGACAGCACCCATTTTTTAAATCGCTCATAGAACAATTAAACATTGCCATCAAAGGCTTCGGTGAAAGTTATCATGGGGCCATCGGCTTTCACTTGGATTTCGCTGACTATCGAGATTTAATCAGCGAAACACCCTCATTAATTAACACGCCTTCAGGTTATCAACAACAGGTCAAACAAATGGGCGAAGGCTTCGCTGTTGAAGCTTACAGTTTATTAAAACCTGCATTACTCTATGGTGATAAAGAATTATTTGTTTCGTATGAAAAAGAATTAAGCGATAAATCAATTTCCTTTCGAGACATCGCTTATAAATAT
>DAOUQR010000147.1 GCA_030625525.1 Pseudomonadota bacterium
ATAAAATTTTGCCTCGATTAAAACGTTTATTTAATCGCGTGCATTTAGAAAAACGTGAAGTGCGTCTGTTACGAGGGGTTTTATCAGCTATTGATAAGTTGAGCGAATAATTGATAATAGCGGGCGCTAATAGCTCATTACGCTAACTGCTGATGTAGGTTTTTTGAGAGTTTTCTCATATTTCATGTCAGTATTTGTATTTGGTTTATCATCATTGGCACGTTGTTTTCTTTTTCTTTTATTCGAAGGATCATCTGCTAATTCCTTGCTGAGTTGACGAGTCATATTCTGTTTTTTAAATAGTCGAGAGGCATTGAGCGCCAATGTTCGAAACACGAGCGAGATGCGGACATCGTAATTTTGAAAATAATCGATAATTAATGCCGGCATTTCTTCGTTTTCCGTCTCTAAAAGTTCTTCAGCGTCTAGCTGGAATGATTTCAGAGCTAACACGGGTTCGAGCAGAGATTTAACGCTGCCATTTTGAGATGGTATTTTAGAGATTGAACGAGTTAGATTGGTGACGCGGGCATCGATTGCAACAATCTTGTTGCATAATGTTATGTAAGCTTGTGCGGTTTGAGTTAAGAGCTGGTATTCAGACGATGTGACATGTTGTTTTTTAACCAAGCCCAGAATAAAAAATTCTCGCTGCTCACTTAGCTTCTCGTAGAGGATCTCAAGGTGACTAGATAATTTTAATAAGCGTTTGCCAGTACTTTTAATTGGGATTTGGAATGCCTCTATGTTTTCAGTGGTTTTTTCTAGGTTTTCACTCTCTAACAAAAAAAGTATCTTTGATGCGCCGCTTTGAAGTCGTCTAACATAATTGTTACCGTTCTCTTTTGGAGTTTGTTTTTGTGAGAAACGAGTATTGTATTCATGATACATAGAAGTACACCTGAAGAAACATTAAGTTAGCGCAAATTATAGTCAGCCCACCTTAAGGAAAACTTAAGGCGATTTATTTCAATAAAATAAAAAAGTACTAATGTTTTGTTAAGTATTTTCTGGTATAACTCTCTCTATGATGAATAATAAGCCAATTTACTTAGACTACATGGCCACAACACCGGTTGATCCGCGAGTGGTTGATGTCATGATGCGCTACCTGAGCACCGACGGTGAGTTTGGTAATCCTGCGTCAGTGACGCATGCTTATGGTTGGAATGCTTCTACTGCTGTCGAAAAAGCACGCGCGCAGGTCGCGGCTTTGGTTCATGCAGAGCCGAAAGAAATCATTTGGACTAGCGGTGCAACAGAGTCTGATAACCTTGCAATTATTGGTGCGGCAAGGTTCTATCACCGCAAAGGTCGTCATATCATTACCTGCAAAACGGAACACAAAGCGGTTTTAGATGCGTGTAAGTATTTAGAAGGGCAGGGTTTTGAGGTAACGTATTTAACGCCTCAATCGAATGGTTTGATTGATTTAACGGATCTAGAAAAAGCGATACGCCCCGACACAATACTCGTTTCATTGATGCATGTGAATAATGAGATTGGTGTGATCCAAGATATTAAAGCCATGGGTGAAATCACTCGACGTCATGGTATTGTTTTTCATGTGGATGCTGCGCAAAGTGCCGGCAAAATCCCGATTGATTTACAAGAACTCCAAGTTGACTTAATGTCATTTTCAGCCCATAAATTATATGGTCCGAAAGGAATGGGCGCTTTATATGTCCGACGTAAACCGCGAGTCAGACTTGAACCTTTGATACATGGGGGTGGACATGAAACAGGTCTGCGTTCAGGTACTTTGGCAACGCATCAAATTGTTGGGATGGGCGAAGCCTTTGCGATTGCTAACCAACAATTTGAATCGGATAAAAAACATATTCAACAGTGCCGTGATAAATTATGGCAAGGTCTGTGCGATATTCCGGGCATAACGATTAACGGTGATGTGAATACGCGTTACCAAGGCAATTTAAATTTAACGATTGAAGGTATCGAAGGTGATTCATTAATTTTAGCCTTTCAAAAATTAGCACTGTCGACAGCGTCTGCCTGCACTTCTGCGAGCATTGAACCGTCTTATGTTTTACGCGCACTCGGTATTTCGCAGCATTTAGCGCATAGCACGATTAGACTGTCCGTCGGTCGATTTACAACACTTGAAGAAATCGACCTGGCTGTGGCCATTATGCAAAAAGAAATTAAACGTTTAAGAGCGATAGCGCCATGAAGTATAGTTCCCTAGTGATAGAGCATTTTAACCAGCCTCGAAATATCGGTGTATTAGATGCGAGTCAATCTAATGTAGTGGTTGCACGTCGAGGTCAGCCGGATGAAGGCAATGTGCTGCACTTATATATCGAATTTGATGAGCAGGGTTTTGCGCAATCGTCTAGAATTAAAGTATACGGTGATCCTTATGTGATTGCCGCGGCGTCATTAGCAACGGAACTCATTCAGAATAAAACAATCGATGAATTACAAGCGGTGAGTTACGATTATTTTGTCGAGCAGCTCGATATACCTAAAACAAAATGGCATAGCGCATTGTTAGTTGAAGATGCGATTAAAGAAGCCTGTCATGCATTTAAATCTTTGGAGGTCAGTTATGAATGAAATCGTCGGACATTATAAACCGGAATCATCGAAACAAAAGCTTAGTTTAACTGAGAATGCATTGGCTCATGTGCAAAAATATATTGCCAAACGGGGCCAAGGTTTGGGCTTGCGTATTGGTATCAAAAAATCAGGTTGCTCGGGTTATGCTTATGTGCTGGATTATGTGGATGCCGCTAACGATGATGATCATGTTTTTCCAGTGACGGATGCGATTGCTATTTATGTTGATAATAAAAGTTTGCCCTTGGTGCAAGGTATGCAAATTGATTATATCCGTGAAGGCTTGAATGGACGTTTCGCATTTAATAATCCGAATGAAGCGAGCGCTTGTGGTTGTGGTGAAAGTTTTACGGTTGAGTCTTAAGCAAAATGTCTTTTTACGATGTCATAAAAATTTGGCATTTCGGTGCACTGCATGATCTCTTTGATAAAACCTGCTTTATCAGCGAGATGATTGCGTGCATAGTATTTTCCAATTTTTCTACCTTGCAATAGGGCGCGAAAAGGTGAATCTAATTCTGCTAAGCGGTTAATGTGATCGATATACGTTTCACCCATTTCACGAACACTTGGCAGTTCATAGTCCGATTGACTCAGTTGGCTAAATAGCCAGGGTTGTCCCATCGACGCGCGCGCGATCATCACGCCGGCACAGTTTGTTTCATCCAACATTTTTTTTAATGAAGCGTGGCATTCAACATCGCCATTACCAATCACGGGGATATTCACCGTGCGTACGAATTGTGAAATTTGATTAAAACGACAGTCAACATCATAACGTTCAGTCCAATGGCGACCGTGCACCACTAAACAATCCGCGCCGAGTTCTTCGATGATTTCTGCAATCATTAAATCGTCTTGATCGTTAGCATCACCTGAGACACGTACTTTAATTGAAACTGCTTTATCTGTATTTTCTCGCAGCGCTGTGATTAAACGTTTTAAATTATCCGTTTGTGAAAGCAGGCGAGAGCCTGATCCTTTGCTGCGAATTTTTCTCACCGGGCATCCACAATTTAATTCAATCATATCGACATCAAGTTGGTCGACCATTCGCGTAGCTTTAGCCAATGTATCAGGATTATTTGCTGATAACTGAAAGCATAAAGGGCCCTCAACGGCATCACGCTCTATATAACGTCGAGGTTCTTTTTTTGCGTGAATTAAATGGGTGGAGGAGACCATTTCAGTACTGCAGTAAGCGGGTTGACTATGCTTCCAAGTTTGAACACGCATAGGCGAGCAGGTATAGCCGGCTAAGGGGCCTTGAATAAGGTTTGAATCAAATTGTAGATTGCCGATGCTTAGCATGATTTTTTGATGAAAAGACGATACCCGGAGAGACCGGGCATCGTCGTATTAAAATAATTATTCAGCAGCTGGAGTTTCAGCTTCAGTCGTTGCTGGGGCAGCGCGTTTGTATTTACGACGGAACTTGTCAATACGACCCGCAGTATCTACTAATTTTTGTTTACCCGTATAAAAAGGGTGACACTCAGAGCAGACCTCAATTTGAAAATCGTCTTTTAGTGTTGAACCCGTTTTAAATTTATTACCGCAACTACAAGTCACAGAAATTTCTTGGTACGCAGGATGAATATTTGCTCTCATGGTGTTAAACCTCA
>DAOUQR010000245.1 GCA_030625525.1 Pseudomonadota bacterium
CGGCCTGTGGTGTGTTAACGGTGTCGAATAAATTAAAGTATAAAACATCAGATGTAACATCTGCGTTTAACCGTGTTGGGATTGATACGAAGGCGTGTAACAGCTCCAACCTCACGTTATAAATAAAGTCATTGATTGCCCCAACTAAAAATTACTACGGTTGGGGCATAGATTAATTAAGCTTGGCTTGTTCGCTTGCCTGTTAAGTGCATTTTCTTTGCATGCTTTTTCGGCTTTGCTGCTTGCTTACCAAGTGACACGGCTATTTCTTTCGGGTAAGTAAACGCTGCACCATTCACAACATCAACACCGGCTCCGACTGAACCACCTGGTAGGGCAACATTTCCGACCATCGTCGCATGCAGTTTTGCCTTGACGATTTTTGTTCGCGTTGGATAGCCTGCTTTATGACACGTGATAGTCAGAGGGGTGTTGGCGCGTTTAACGTCCACTGTGCCGGGCGTGCTTTGTAAGCGATATTTACCAATTTTATTGGATAACTGACAGCTAGCGCCTGTTGTTGGGGGCGTTGTGATCATGATTTTTTGCTGAGTACCGTGATGGATAGTGCCACAGGCAGTGAGGGTTAAAGCGGCAAGTGAGAGTAAACCGAGTTTAATGGGTGATTGCATTGAGAGCTCCTTGTTTTGATTGATCCGTTCAAGGCTGATTTAAGCTGGGGATGGCGCTCGAGTCAAGGATCACTTACTATTATCTTCAAAAAGGAGATAGCATGCAGTTGAGTGTTTTTGAATTATTTTCTATCGGCATTGGCCCTTCGAGTTCACATACGATGGGACCCATGCGGGCTGCTAAACGTTTTGTATTAAGCCTTGCTCAACAGGAATTGCTTCCTGAGATCACTCGTATTAGCGTTGTATTGTATGGCTCATTAGCTTTGACTGGCATGGGTCACGGAACAGATAAAGCCATTATAAATGGCTTAGAAGGCTTTGCTCCTGGAACCGTTGTACCCGAAGAAGCTTTGGCCCGCGTTGAGTATGTTAAAACGCATCAACAATTGAATTTAAACCAAGCAAAAAAAATCTCGTTTGATTACCACACAGATTTAATTTTTAATCAAAAAGAATTTTTACCTAAACACAGTAATGGTTTGCGTCTATTTGCATTTGACGCTCAAAGCGACTGTTTATTTTCACAAACTTATTATTCCATTGGCGGGGGCTTTGTTGTCACCGATGATGAATTTGGTATTGATACAGATGATACTCAAGCAGCTGTCCCCTACCCTTTTAAAACTGCAGCTGAATTATTAGTTCAAAGTAAAAAACATAATCTTGCTATTTGGGAATTATTATTTGCGAATGAACAAAGCTGGCGAACGCCCACCGAAATCCATCAGCAAAGTCAAAATATCGTTGATGCCATGTTCACCTCTATAAAAAATGGGATGGAAAATACCGGGGTATTGCCGGGTGGTTTAGATGTTAAGCGTCGCGCCTATCAATTGCATCAACAATTAAAAGAACAATCAACGCATAGCACCCATGAAAAAACCGATATTTTAAATTACTTAAATTTATACGCGATTGCCGTCAATGAAGAAAATGCGGCCGGTGGACGGATTGTTACCGCACCCACTAATGGTGCTGCCGGCATTATTCCAGCCACTTTATTTTATTATCATAATTTTCATCAACCTCTAAATACTGAAACAATTGTTAATTTTATGTTAACCGCCGGCGCAATTGGTTTGCTTTATAAAACAAATGCCTCTATCTCAGGTGCTGAAGTCGGTTGCCAAGGTGAAGTTGGTGTTGCCGCATCGATGGCTGCCGCCGGTCTTGCATCTTTATTGAGTGGCACAAGCGAACAAATCGAAAATGCCGCTGAAATTGCAATGGAACATCATTTAGGTATGACCTGTGATCCCATCGGTGGCTTAGTGCAAATCCCATGTATTGAGCGCAATGCGATGGGTGCCGTAAAAGCGGTGAATGCCGCTCGCATGGCATTACTCGGCGATGGGGAGCACCATGTTTCCTTAGATAAGGTCATTAAAACCATGGGTGAAACTGGGCGCGATATGATGTCGAAATATAAAGAAACCGCTCAAGGCGGCTTAGCGCTGAATTTAGTTGAGTGTTAACAAATGGTTGACACGCTAGATAAACACCGCATTTATTCATTATTGCCTGCCGGTGATCCAATTTTTTTTGAAAGCATCGATGTGTTCAAAACAATTAATTCAACCAATCAATATTGTCTTGATCTTTCAAGCGCGACAAGCACTCACGTGTGTCTAGCAAATCAACAAACACACGGACGTGGTCAACAGGGAAAACAATGGCACTCGCCGCCTGATGTAAATATTTATTTATCACTGCTTTGGACATTTGATTGCAGTTCTGAAAACCTTACCGGCCTGAGTATTGCGATTGGATCGGTCATTGCAAAATATTTATCAAGCTTGGGCACGGCTCCACAACTAGGTTTGAAATGGCCGAATGATATTCTGTGCGATCAAAAAAAACTGGCAGGCATTTTGATTGAAACACGCACGATTAATCCACAACAAACTCGCGCAGTGATCGGCGTAGGCTTAAACGTCAATCAAGAAGACTCACTCAAAGCGATCGATCAACCCGCCTGTTCACTCAAAACAATTTTCAATCACGAATTCGACCGCAATATAATCGCCGCTCAGCTAATTAATAGACTTTATATGGCATGTGAAACTTTTTCTAAAAACCACTTAAAACCCTTCATCCCCATTTGGCAATACTTCGATTTATTATTAAATAAACCCATTGGTTTTTCTGACGGAAAAAAACATTACAAAGGAATTTGCCTCGGAATAGATAAGCACGGACACCTACTCCTAAAAACAGGAAATGAAAATAT
>DAOUQR010000014.1 GCA_030625525.1 Pseudomonadota bacterium
GTTTTAGCCGCCGTCACAACAATTTGATTTTTAACCCAGCCATGACGGTGTAAATAGTTAGCTACACTGCCAATGGCATCGTCCGTGTTATTGATTAAATCAATTTTACCGTTGCCTGAAAAATCCACGGCATAATGGCGATAGGAGCTAGGCATAAATTGAGGTTGGCCCATTGCGCCGGCATATGAACCTAGAATGGCTTTTGTTGACAGGCCTTGTTCACGAGTGAGTAATAAATATTGGGTCAGTTCTTTTTTAAAGAATTTAGACCGCTTGGGGTAATCAAAGGCCAATGTTGATAAGGCTTCTATCACTGGGAATGTTCCCATACGTCGACCGTAGCGAGTTTCCACACCGATAATCGACACAATGATTTCAGCCGGAACACCGTATTTTTTTTCAGCGCGGTTGAGTTGTTTTAAATGTTTTTTCCAAAATTTGTAGCCACCATCAACGCGGGGCTGATTAACGAAAAGATTTTTATACACATACCATGGCTTTTTTTCATAGGGATGCTTCATTTTATCGATGATGGTTTTATTAGTTTTGACGTGTTTAAACAGTTTAGTCAGATCGTTTTTATTGAATTTATATTCTTTTGAAATTTGTGCGATATATTTTTTAACCGCGGGGCGGTCGGCCAAGGTGTTTGCTTTTGCGAACGTCTGCACGGTAAAAAGGGTGGCGAGCACTAATATAAAAAGTCGTTTCATCATGAGTCACATCACCAAAAGTTGAATTGAGCGCGCGATTGTAGCACACTAATATCGCTATTTTAATAAAACCTTAAGTTTGCGCGGGTATTATTTGTCCACGATGTTATCAATTGTAGGTATGTACTGATGTTTTCTTCAAAAGTTATTGATGAGTTATGTAAGGATAGTCCAGGTTTTTTTGTCATAAAGTTAAATAATATCGAGGACAATGAAGAGACCCGGGGATATTTTGCTTCAAATATGTCGGCACGCCTTATTATTAATACAATGCACCACTACCCCAAGGTGGCGGTTGAATTATTAAAAAACACAATCATCGAATCTCCTGATTGCGTGTCAACTATCACTATAAATAACAAGGCTGAAGACGGTGATCTTATTCTATTAATAGAATTTGTTGTGGCGGCATACAGTACGCATGAGGTCAGAGAAATAATTAAAGGTAACGAGGCGTTAATTAGTGAAATTCAGGCGGTGATTGACAGAATAAAATTTAAAAGCTTGAGGGCACTTAAAGCCTTAATTAAAAATGAGGTTTTTTTTACAGATTTTCAGGGTGGGAATTTGGTTTCATTGGACGAAATGGAGGTTTGTCTTCCATCGAATGAAAAGCTAATGCCGCTTGATTTTAAGGGCTGTCCCTGGAGCATTAATTTTATCAAAGAGGCAGACGTTATAGCCCAGATAATCAAGCAATACAAAGATTTTTGGCTTTACGCATTAAAAAATTATTCTGCAATAAGCGCTATTAGAAACAAAAAAAGTGCGCTGACAATTGCATGTTCAATTATTAATAATCGTTATCAGCATATGGGGTTTTACGAGTTGGAAGGGCTGCCTCAGTTATTCTCATGTTACCGTGATCTACTTGTTTCGTGCGCATATAAACTTTCATGGTCCTACATGCATGATTCTCTGGTTCAGCTGCCTATATTGACTCTATTAAACGATGATGCCTTGTGTGGTCTATTATCAGACGAAGAATTTCCGAGTGGGTTGCTTGTAAAAAAGGCAGTCAAATACCCGACGAAAGAAATCATTGGCATTTTAGACTGCACATCCAGTGAGTTAAATAGCGTGTCCCCTGATACTCTGGCAAAATTAGGTCTGCTTGTGAAATTCGTTAGGAAGATTAAAAAGAAAGGATTAAAACACCGCAGTGCTGTAGATAAAAGTTTGATTGAATATCATTTGGGTCAAATCTCTCAGTCTACTCAAAACATAGTTGAAAATCTCTCTAAGGAGAGTGTCTTCACACAAGAGAACTACATTCAAATCAGTAAAACAATTGGTTTTCTTTGCGCAAGTCAGCAATTGATTGAACAAACTCGGTATATGTTATACCTGCATATGGTTCATCATTCAGATGAGTCGGTGGTGATACCATTGCTGAATGAATACAAAACTGATAGACCTACTTTAGCGAAATTTTTATTGGCAAAGTTTTCTAAAATGAATGGTCAGAACAAATTAGCAATTATTACTTATTCGCGTTTATTAGATCAAAATAACTTGACGACTGACATGCGAGACCAAGTTCGTTTTGAAGTGGGTGAGTTATTTTTACTTGGATATGCTCAAGAAGAAATAGATTTTGATGTCAGTGATTTGGATGAGCCAGTTGTTCAAGCTATTGTGGCCTTTCAATATTTTTGTGGTAATGGCTATCACCAAGCAAAGCACCTACAAAGGAGAGTTATTCTGCGATTAAATGGTGCCACCGTTTGTAAAAAATTCCCTAAAAAATATACAGAAAAGCTCACCTTAGATATGCCTAAAGATACATTATTGGCTTTCAGCAAGTATTATCTGGCTAAAGATGGTCATGACGCGCTCCGATATCAATTTATTCGCAGGTCTGGTTTGCTGAACCTGATGCCTGTATCGAGACTATTAGAAGACGAGGCTGCGTGCGGGGTGTTTTTAAAAAATAAAGTCGTATGCAGCGAGCATTTACCGACGGAGGCACTCATTATCATTTTAAAATACACCTTCAGTGAGTTAAATAGGGTGTCCCCGGATATTCTGGCAAAATTAGGCCTGCTTGCGAAATTTATCATGAAGATTCAAAAGAACGGACTAAAACGCCGCAGTGTTGCAGAGAAGAGTTTGATTGAAAAATGTTTGGATCAAAGCTTTCAGTCTGCTAAAAACATCGTTGAAAATCTTTCCAAGGAGAGATGGTTCACACAAGAGCACTACATTCAAATCAGTGAAATAATTGGTTTTCTTTGCGCAAGTAAGCAATTGATTAGAGAAACTCGGTATAAGCTATACGAGCATATGGTTTTATATTCAGATGAGTCGGTGGTGATACCATTGTTGAATGAATACAACACTCATAGGCCTATTGCAGCGACGTTTTTATTGGGTAAGTTTTATAAAATGAATGATGAGTTCAAATTAGCAACTGATATCTATTTGGATTTATTAGATCAAGATAACTTGGCGACTGACACGCGAAACCAAGTTCGTTTTGAAGTGGGTGAGTTATTTTTCCTTGGAGATGCTCAAGAAAAAATAGATTTTGATGTCAGTGATTTGGATGAGTCAGTTGTTCGAGCTATTGTGGCCTTTCAGTATTGTTGTGGTAATAACTATTACCCAGCAATGGATCTAAAAAATAAGGTCGTTCAGCAATTGAATGGTGCCACCGTTTTTCAAGAATTCACTGAAGAAGATACAGAAGAGCTCACCTTAGATATGCCTAAAAAGACATTATTGGCTTTCAGCAAGTATTATCTTGGCAAACGTGGCAATGATTCGGTCGAATATCAATTTATTCGTATTATCGCAAACATGGCTGAAAAATTATGTACAGACGAGCCGGATAACGATAAAGATAACGATAATAATAATAATAATCCTCGGGACAACAAGGGCCCCAAATTTTTCTCTGTGTAGTGCTGCTGTCTTAATCGTAAGGTTTAAATGGGGTCAGGCCTGATGCCTGACCCAGCAGTTCTCAATTTGAAAAGAATATCGATCGTCATCCTGTGGCCTAATCTTTACCCATAAGTCTAGCGAAGGGTGTAACCATTCTCTTCGACCAGGCCCGTCATTACGCGGCTCGGCCGCGGCATCCAGAGAGGCATCGGGAAGAAATAATTTTGTATCGGAAAGTAGAGAACATTCGAAGAGGGATGCCCTATATACAAACATCTTGACTTAAACTATTTTCTGGATTCCGCGGTCGAGCCGCGGAATGACGATCTTTGGCGGCATGACGTGACGAATGAGTGGTTACACCCTTCGACAGACTTAACAAACTTATGGGTAAAGATTAGCCTGTGGCTTGCACCCTACTGGCACTTACCACAGGATCCAGAAAATACCTGGAAAATACTGGATCCTGTGGTAAGTGCCAGTAGGGTGCAAGCCACAGGATGACGCCCTGTATTCTTTTCAAATTGAGAATTGCTGCTGCCTGGCATGATTCCTGCAGTATTTTAAACAAATCGATCACTAAAGGAACTTGCGTATGAACACTGTGAAATTACGCAACGATATCACAGATAAATCGGCAGAGAATCACGACTCTGAAACCGCCTTATCCGCCGAAAAAACATTAAGCATACTCCAGTCATTGCATTCCAGTCTGGATATTCAAACAACGATTGAAAAATTTATTGAACAAATTTCGTATGTTCTCCCCATTAGCGGAGCAAAATACGAAAACACTGAGCGGCGATTAGATCTCACCATGGGTGAACAGGGACAAAATCAAATTAGCTTTCAATTAAATGTTAATGGTGAATATTTAGGTAAATTGACTCTGTTGCGTAATCAATTCTTTACGGAAAACGATCTAAATACAATTGAAAGTTGCACGGCCTTATTGCTGTTACCATTGAGCCACGCGATTGAATATCATCAAGCACTGCGGTCGGCTTTAACCGATCCATTAACCGGTATTAATAACCGTCAATCTCTAAATGGTTTATTTCCAAGAGAAATTGAAATTGCAAAACGCCATGGTCACCCACTTTCGATGATGTTGCTGGATCTCGATCACTTCAAAAAGGTAAACGATCAGTATGGGCATGCGACCGGCGATAAAGTCTTAATCGATTTTACTGAATCCTTGAAACAAACGGTTCGAGAATCCGATATTATTTTTCGAATCGGTGGCGAAGAATTTATTATTTTGCTCTCTAACACCGAAATGACCGGCGCCATTAAATTAGCCGACCGCATTCGCAAGCAGGTAGAGCTGTCTGTAACATCACACGAACAACATCAATTACAATATACCGTGAGCATTGGCGTCGCTTCATTTGTTGCTGGAGATAATGAATCATCACTGACAGCGAAAGCAGACCAAGCGTTGTATCGCGCGAAACACGAAGGGCGTAATCGAGTGTCTATTTAGTGGTGTGTGTAGTCACTGATCTTAGAATCACCTGTATCAGTAGTCAGTAGATCACCATACAGCGGCGCGCTCCCACCTTCCGCTTCAGAACCCCGTCTTGAACGTAGTTCTTTTGGTAGTTTTTGCGAAATTTTCTTAATCGAATCAAGCTCAGCATAGGCTTGAGTTGTTTCAAAAAACATTTGACGACAATAGTCGCTAGATGACGCACGAAGTACCGGATCGATGATTGAGATTTTATTTTCTTTCTGCTCTTCGGTCTGAGAGATTTTTATGTATTTAATAAGACTATCTACAGCCATAACTACGCCAGTTCCTAATAAAATGAGTAAGCCAACGCCTGCCACACTGCTGTACGCTCCTATTTTCAAGCTTTTTTCGTAAGTTTCCATACGCTCGTTATAAGCCCGACTCACCAGTGAAACCGTTTCATCGAAAGGTTTAGAGAGGGTGAGAGCAACCTCTTGGATCTCTGGGTAATACTTTGCATTCTTTTGTTCAAAAAATTTATTCGCATTATCTTCAGTTATAATATTATATTCAATACAGATTGTTCGATATTTAATAAAACGCCCTTCAAGCTCACGAAACTCATGAATAAAACCTTTATACAGAGCACTTGGGACATAATCACGAAGATCACTCCCTCCTTCGATAAGCTCTAAAATATTTTCTGTCTCAGCTGAAAGAAACCCAAGTTCGTATAAATCGGTCATTAATGCCTGAAACTCTTTTTTTAATTTTTCTAGCTCATTTATTACGTCTGAATGATCGGCATCATCAGGGCTGAGGAATTTTTTTAGGCGCGTAATTTCTTTTTCTCTTTCTGTTGGAATCACTGTAGCACTCATCATGATGATAGCTCCTGTTACTTATCTGAATATTAAAATTCTATTCCACAAGGGAAAAAATAACTATCACAAAGGACTGAACCCAAAGTGCGACATTTTCTACTCAATGTCCGGTCATTTGGCTGATCACATGTCAGTCATTAGGAGGCTTAGATAGGTCAACATCTCAACAAAATTGCTATCTATATAAAAAATATAGACATTCGTTATAAATACAATAGATAAACTGAAAAGGTTTAATTCCGTCTAACCGCAATATTCTATCGGCTAGCTTTCGGTGTTTTAAGACCAAACCAGATGAAGACGGTTGATACGATAGCTAATATACCGCAGATGCTCCAGACCCATTCAGGTCCCCAATTGAAGTATAACCAACCGCCGGTGACGGGGCCTATGACTAAGGCTGATGCATAAATAAGTTGATAGGCATTCATGTACGGTTTGCGTTGTGATTTTGGTGCCCAGTTTTTTACAATGGCGTAGGCTCTTGAGAAAAAGATAATTTCACCCAATGTCCAAATCAAAGCGGCGATCAATGCTTGTGGGATGTTATGGCTACTTGACGTTAAATAAAGTCCTAAACCAATCAAAAATGCACCCGCGCCCATCATGAAATTTTTAGGAAAACGGTGCAACCATTTGCCGAGCGGTACTTGGCAAGTCATCACAACCAACATATTTAAAAAGAAAATCATACCGAACGTTGTGTGGGGTAAATGTAATTCTTCAAATAAGAAAATGGCATAGGTTGTTCGCAATTGTGAAAATGCGATACCGATTAATAACAGTGAGCCCATCAACAACATAAAGTTAACATCTCGCCAAACGTTCACACCACTTTGCTGTTTTTTCTCTTCGAGGACTGGGGCATGCACTCCTGATTGTGTGCTTTGTAAAATTCCCGCCATTAATAATAGCCCTGCACCGATATAAAAAACCCAGGCGAAATGCACATTGGCAACCCATGTTCCAACAAAAACCGCTAAACCAATACCAAAATTATTAATAAAACGACGCAGTTGCAAAATAAATAAGGATTCACGCGGATTAACTTGCTGCTTTAACCACATCTGATTCGCCGGAATAAAAGCATAATTCGTTAAACCAATAAAAAAGGTCACAATAAAATAAACGGCAAAGTATTTGTGATGCGGGAAAAGTGCTAATGAAATTGCATTAAAAATTAATGCATAGGTACAAATTAATGAATTAGAAAAATAGCGCGTTAATTTATGACTGGAATACGAACCAACAATGGCACCCAAACCAAAACTACTCACAATGATACTGGCATTTAGAATATTAAAATGTGAGACAGTCACCAGGTACAATGAGATAAAAAAACTAATCGCCGTACAAATTGCATTTGTAAAAGTGGCAAAAAATCCGATCTGGATAGAACGGGAGATCGCAGGTACAGCAACAGTGGTTTCAGTTTTCATGACTAGCGCCTTACTAATTCCATTAGTTGGTTAATTGCATTTTTTTCTAGTTCAACCCACTTTCCTGTGGGCAAATTTCGCGGTAGAGCGATATTACCAAAACGAATTCTAATCAGTCTATTAACACTACATCCTACGGCCTGCCAGAGACGGCGAACTTCTCGATTTCGGCCTTCAGTTAAGGTCACATGATACCAGGAATTCACACCTGCGCCACCCGAAAACGAAAGTTTTTCAAATTTTGCACGTCCGTCGTCAAGCTCAACGCCTTTTAACAATTGCGATAACGCACTATCTTTAACCTCACCGATCACGCGAACGGTATATTCACGTTCGATGGCGTATTGAGGGCGCATCAAGCGCTGTGCGAATTCACCATCTGTGGTAAATAATAATAACCCCGAGGAGTTGATGTCTAAGCGACCTACGCTGATCCAGCGGCTGTTTGCAATTTTAGGCAATTGCTGAAAAACGGTCTTGCGACCTTCGGGATCACTCAAGGTACAAATTTCGCCTTCAGGCTTATTGTACAAAAGTACTCGAGGGCGCTTTTGTGCCACGAATCGCACGGGCTTTCCATCACAACGGATGTCGTCTCTCCTAGTTGCCCGATCACCGATCGTTGCTGTGACGTTATTCACCATCACGCGGCCTTCGGCGATGACTTTTTCCATCTGTCGCCTAGACCCTAATCCGGCATTTGCTAATAACTTTTGTAATTTTTCATCACTCATTGGTCTGTAACTCAAGTTCGTTTAATTCGGTAGACATCGGCTCTTCAGCGCCAATTAAGCACTCAGTAGCAACGGTAGCTTGCTCAGCCACAACATCTTCAACTTCGATAGCCTGCTCAGCTACAACGTCTTCAACGTCGATAGCTTGTTCAGCCACAACATCTTCAACGTCGATAGCCAGCTCAGCCACAACATCTTCAACGTCGATAACTTGTTCAGCCGCAACATCTTCAACGTCGATAGCTTGCTCAGCTACAACGTCTTCAACTTCAACAGCTTGCTCTGCAACAACATCTTCCACACCTGGTTGTTCCGTGCCCGCGCCAACTTCAAGCTCAAGCTGCTCAACCAATTTGTCCATGTCTTTAATTTCATCCAACGTGGGCAAATCGTTCAAATTTTCTAAATTAAAATAATCTAAAAACCCTTTAGTTGTACCCAAAATAGCCGGCTTTCCGGGCACGTCTCGGTAACCCAAGACTTTAATCCATTCACGCTCTAACATGGTTCTCACAATCGATGAACTCACGGCGACACCGCGAATATCTTCAATTTCACCCCGCGTTACGGGTTGTCGGTACGCAATAATCACTAAGGTTTCTAAAAATGCCCGTGAATAACGCGGCGCTTTTTCTTCCCAAAGACGTGCAATCCAATGCGCGTAATCTTGTTTTGCTTGAAAAACATAGCCACTCGCCACTTTTTTTAAGATAAAACCACGATCGGCATATTGATTTTCCATCTCCGTCAATACTTGCTTAAGATCTTTGGTAGACGGCATATCGTCTTCATCAAAAAGCTGTTGAATGCGCTCAACACTGAGCGCTTCACCCGCTGCAAGCAATACAGCTTCAAGACATTGTTGCAATTGTTGACTGTCCACTCACTCAACTCCTAATTTATAAAATATATTTATTCAGTCGCGCCACAGGCTTTCACATGAATCGGCGTAAAAGCGTCCGTTTGGATCACTTCAATCATTGATTGTTTGACTAACTCTAAAATCGCAATAAAGGTGACAACCACCCCCATGCGTCCTTCTTTAGGTGAAAACAAACTGCTGAACGAAGCAAACTTATTTTCGCTTAATATCGACAAAACATCCGTCATACGTTCACGAATCGATAATGACTCACGTTGAATTTGATGATGAGCATTCATGTCTGCACGCTGTAAAACGTCGCGCATCGCTTTCATTAACTCATCAAATCCAACTTGTGCTAACGGTCGTTCAATTTTTAAATCCGGCGCTTTAGCTTGTAGCCAAAAAATTTCGCGCTCTTTACGCGGTATCTCACTTAAATCTTCTGCCGCCTTTTTAAAGCGCTCATAATCTTGTAGTCGTCTGATAAGTTCAGCCCGCGGGTCATTTTCTTCATCTTCCGCTTCGGGATGGCGAGGCAATAACATCCGAGACTTAATTTCAGCCAACATAGCAGCCATCACTAAATATTCTGCCGCTAATTCAAGACGAATGTCGCGCATCAAATCAATATACGTCATATACTGACGCGTAATTGCAGCGATGGGGATCTCTAAAATATCCAAATTTTGACGCTTGATTAAATACAATAATAAATCCAACGGACCTTCGAAGGTTTCCAAAAACACTTCCAAAGCATCCGGTGGAATATATAAATCCTGAGGTAATTCCAAGACCGGCTCGCCTTGAACAAGCGCTAAAGGCATTTCGGTTTGCTGAGTGGGTGTCAGTGCTTGCGCTTCCATTAATAATCCATCCCCATCGCTTCGCGCACTTCATTCATGGTTTCTCGTGCTTGTTCTCTTGCCGCCTCACTGCCCTCGGTAACAATGCTTTTCACTAAACTTGGGTTCTCTTCATATTCTTTAGCCGCTTCACGAATGGGTTTTAATTCATTGTTAATCGCTTCGATAATAGGCTGCTTGCAATCCAAACATCCAATTCCCGCACTGCGACAGCCTTGTTGCACCCAGTCTTTCACTTCATCGTCGCTATAGACTTTATGCAATTGCCATACAGGGCATTTTTCGGGTTCGCCCGGATC
>DAOUQR010000053.1 GCA_030625525.1 Pseudomonadota bacterium
GATCTTACAAAATAAACAGTCCATTCTTTATTCCTTTTATGGTAAAATCCGCGCCCATTATAGGCTGGATTAGTTGGTTAATATATAAGGAATAAAAGCATGCATCATGAAAAAATTTCAGCGGGTAATAACGTCCCAGAAGAAATTAATGTCATTATTGAAATCCCCGCGCGTAGTCAACCTGTTAAGTACGAAGTGGATAAAGTGTCAGGCGCTTTGTTTGTTGATCGCTTTATGGCGACAGCAATGTATTATCCAGCCAACTACGGCTATATGCCAAATACCTTATCTGAAGATGGTGATCCGACGGATGTATTAGTGATGTCCCCGGTTCCTTTGATTTCTGGTTGTGTGATACCGGTTCGTCCCATCGGTGTTTTAAAAATGACAGATGAAAGCGGCGTTGATGCAAAAATATTAGCCGTGCCTGCCGACAATATCTCTCGTTTGTATCGTGAAATCAAAGCACCGAGCGATGTCGCTTCTCATACTTTAGATACCATCAAACATTTCTTCGAACATTATAAAGATCTTGAAGAAGGTAAATGGGTGAAAGTTGAAGGCTGGGAAGGTCCTGAAGCTGCAAGAGCTGAAATATTAGCGAGTATGGAGCGCTACCAAACTCAGCAATAATTGTACCATGCAAACCATTGATGTCATTACATACAATATTCATAAAGGCTTCAGTCCCGGGCGGCTGAAATATATGTTGCCGCAAATGCGTGAAGCCTTGCATGAGCTCAATACCGATTTAATTTTTTTGCAAGAAGTCCAAGGTGAGCATAAACGCCAAGAAAAACGGCATAAAGGTCAGGTTGATATCAGTCAATTTGAATTTATCGCAGATTCACTTTGGCAACATTATGCGTATGCTAAAAATGCAATTTATCAAGCGGGCCATCACGGTAATGCGATTCTGAGTAAATATCCTTTTATCGATTGGGAAAATATCAACGTTGCTACGATACAACGTGCCAGTCGTAGTTTATTGCATGGCTTGATCAAGATCCCAAATCAAGAAAAACAACTGCATGTTATTTGTATACATCTAGGTTTATTTAAAGCAGAACGCGTGGATCAAGTTGAAACATTGTTTGCCCGAATTGCAGAACACGTTCCTGAAAATGAACCACTCTTCATTGCCGGCGATTTTAACGATTGGCGCGAAGAATCCACCGCAGCGTTAGAGGCGGAGTTGGGCTTGGAAGAAGTGTTTAAAGTCTTAAACGGCGATTATGCAAAATCCTTTCCCGCGTGGCGTCCGACACTGAGAACCGATCGTATTTACTTTCGCGGTTTACAATTACTCGAAGGCGAATGCATTAAAAAAATGCCCTGGCGCGTAATGTCCGATCACTTGCCGTTATTAGCGCGGTTTGAGTTTTAAGTCTAAATTCAAGAAAATATTTAAATGGCCGATATAGTCATTAAGAATGAATGTTTGAATTTAGGAGTGTCGATTATGTGTACTGAATGGTACGACGAACGAATAACGAAAAAAAATAATGAAAAAATAGATGATCACAGAAATCCATATGAACATGATTTATGTCGAGTCATACATTCATTTGCTTTTAGAAGGTTACAAGGGAAGTTGCAAATAGTTAATAGTGGGCAGTCCGATTTCCATCGCAATAGACTGACCCATTCTCTTGAGGTTGGCTCAATTGCAAAGCACATTTTTAATAGTATTAATTATAGGCACACAGAAGACCCTGAATCGAGTGAAATTCGTCAGTTTTTAGCTAAACAAAAAGAACTAGACATTGATTCGATTTTGCAGGTTATTGGTTTAGCGCATGACATTGGGCATCCGCCATTTGGGCATGGTGGTGAAATAGCCCTTAATTATATGCTCATTAAAAACGGTCAGTTAGGGTTTGAGGGCAATGCTCAAACATTCAGGTTGCTTACAAATAATATGTATGAAAAATTTAATCTTACAAAAAGAGTATTAATAGGATTGATTAAATACCCGGTTACATATAGCAATGCATGTAAAAAAATTCAACCTGAAATTAACGAACTAAAAAACAGAGCGATTAAGCACGAGGAGTGGAAACCGCCCAAATGTTATTATGATGATGATCATAAGTTGATTAATGATGAGTTGTTGTCTTGTCTAAAAAAACAAGAGAAGAAAAAATTTTACTCTTTAGATAAAAATCGAACTGACCACAAGCACGCTAAAACAGAAATGAAGTCATTTGATTGTAGCATCATGAATTTGGCTGATGATATTTCCTACAGCATTCATGATTTGGAAGATGCTATTTTCTTAAAAAAGATAACGTGTGAGCAAGTGTCCGATCTAAATGAAATACTGAACTACGCATTTGATGATGATTTGGCTAGTCTCTTATTGGATGATTTATTGAGTAATGATAATGTGAAACGTAAAAAAGCAATTGGTGACTTAGTGCATCATGCCATTATCAATATAGAAATAAAAATAATTCCAGGATTCGATGAGCCGCTTTTTAAATATAATGCTGTTCTGAAGTCGAATTGTAATAAACTAATCGAGGGGCTTAAAAAATTAGTTCGTAAGCACCTCATTTTTGGCAGCGATGTGCAATCGATTGTGCATGGTGGAATGATAAAAAACATGCAGGTTTTTGAAGCGCTGCAATCAAACCCTACCATACTGCTGCCTGACTTTTGGCGGAAAAGACATGCAGAAGCTAATAAAAATGAGCGTGACCGTATTTTATGTGATTATATTTCAGGTATGACGGATGTTTATCTAACTAAATTGCATGAAAGAATTTACGGATCCAGTATTCAAAATATGTTTGATTGGTTTTAAAATGTGCCCGCCAGCGATCCTTTTTGATGGGAAATTCATAACAGCAAGCACTTGTAATAAAGCACCTATATTTAACTCCAGTTAAATTATTTGGTTATAAATTTAAAGTCCACTTAAATAACTGTCTTTTTTATGAGAAATTAAAGTCTGTTTTATAAAAATGATAAGAAAGTTAAGGTTAAGTTCGGTTTTATGGTGTTTTAGAGATATGATTTTAACCTGTTTGGCTGTCAGTACGCAGTATTTCCAGCCACTAATGCAATTTTATATGGCTTAGTGGCTGGATTTTATCTTGAGGCTTGGCCACTAAGGTGTTTTTTATGTCGTTAGTGGCTGATTCTGGGGGCAATGGGGTCAGGCCTGAGGCCTGACCCCTGGTTAGTTTATACAGCTTCCATTTCGGCAGCGTATTTACCAATGGATGCGACACTGTTTAATTTTGCTCTATGGAGTAGGGTGCTTTGTGCGGCGTTAATTTTTTCAACATTCCCTTCCCAGGCTTTTAAGCAAGGTTCTTGTAATGCGCGACCGTATGAGAAGCTTAACAACCAAGGTTGATCGCCTAGGCTATTAATTGCATTCAAGTTAACGGTGGCTTGAACGGGTGTTTGGCCGCCGGATAAGAAATTAATGGTTGGCACAGCTGCAGGAACCACACTACGAAACACTGATAAAGTATATTCAGCAATTTCTTGCGGGCTACTTTGATCCTTACAGTTTTTACCTGGTAAGACCATGCTTGGTTTTAAAATCGTAAATTCTAATTCAACCTGATGATAGAACAGTGCATTGTACAGTTCATTTAACACAACTTCGGTGGCTTCAGCACATTGCTCGATGTTGTGATCACCGTCGATTAAAACTTCAGGTTCAATGATGGGGACGATACCGAGTTCTTGACAAACAGCCGCGTATCTCGCAAGCATTTCAGCACCGGCTTTGATTGCAGTTAAGCTGGGTGTGTTTTCAGATATGCTGTATACATTGCGCCATTTAGCAAAACGCGCACCTTGCTCTTTGTATTTTTCGAGTCTTTCTGATAAACCATCTAAGCCTTGGGTGACTTGTTCATCATCGGTGTTGGCTAAGCGAATCAAGCCTTTGTCTACTTTGATCCCTGGAACAATGCCTTGGGATTCAAGTACTTCAGGTAACAATCTACCTTGATCATCTTTATGGCCGAGGGTTTCTTCAAATAAAATTACGCCGGATACATGCTTCGCTAAATCTGGCGTTGTGCATAATAAACTGCGATACGCACGACGTTGTTCTTCGCTGGTTATAACATCAATAGACTTAAATCGCTTTTCGATGGTGCCTAAGCTTTCATCGGCAGCAAGAATACCCTTGCCCGGTGTGGCGATTTTTTCAATCGTGTTCATCATCATTTCAATAGACATACGTTGGTTCCTTAATTAGAAATATATTTTTCACGTCGAATATTTTTGATCTCAAAGTTACGTGCTTTGAGATCTTCAAATGCATTATCAATCATGTTTGGATTACCGCACAGATAGATGATATCCGTTTCTGGATTGAGTTGCAGTGTGTCAAATGAAGTTTGAACATAACCGCAAGATTCATAGTCATCTAAATCAGTTTCTTTTTCACGACTCAGGTGTGCATGAAAATGAAAATTAGCCTGTTGTTTTGCGGCGGCTAAAAAGTCATTTGCATACATCACATCGCGTTTATATTGCACGCCTTCAAGCACATGGATTTCCATGTTATGCGTTTGAATACGAGCTACCAATTCAGGCAGCATTGCACGATAGGGGGTGATCCCTGTACTGGTTGCAACAAGAATTAATCGTTTGGGTTGTTCATCTTTTAATATTAAGCGACCGAAGGGACCGCTTGCCGTCATTGTATCGCCTGGTTGTAAACCAAATAGAAAGTGAGTCGCAGGTCCTCCTTCAACATAACCGGCAGCAAACTCTATTAAGTCGGATTCGCTGGAGATGGTGGCGATACTGTAGCTACGTTTCAATTCATGGCCATCGGTGGTGGTGAATTGAATACGAATGAATTGTCCTGGGACGAATGTAAACGCCTCGCCTTCAACCGTGCGAAAGGCAAGATGGCGAACATTGGGAGTTATCATTTCAGCCCATTCGAGCTGAAGGGTAAACGTCTTGATTGGCATGGCCGGATTGTCCTGGAGTTGGTTTGTAAAATCAAGTAGTATCGCTTCATCCAATAGCTTTGAAACTCCAAGGAATAGGGCATGTTAAAGACACTTTTTATCATTCTATCTATCACGCTCAGCGTCTGTAATTTTGCCGCGACGGCTAAATCAGTTAAACCTAACGTATCGATGATCCACTTAAAAGCCATCAAAACAGCTGAGAAAAATGGTGATGAACTTTATTTGGCAGTGACCGCTTATCCGTCAGATGGTCAGCCTACACATTACCAAATTCCAAAATATCCACTGCATTGGCCATCAGCTAAACTGGATAGCCTTAAAAATATCAAAATTTGGCAAGATAAATTAAAGCCCGGTCAAGCGGTGACTTTGATTGTGTCTTTATTAGAACAAGATTCACCACCCTGGAATACCGACGATTTGATTGGAACCGTTCGTATTCGAATGAAAAACAAAGACGGTCAACTGGAAACCAGTTGGAGTATGCCGAATCGCGTCGATGCACCGGTATCCGTCATGACAAAAAAAGGTCGTGCTGAAAAATTTGATCTACTGGGCGAAGGCAGTAATTATCAGCTTTATTTGCATTTAGAAATACCCAAAACTTAGTTACAAAAATTTTATTCTGTAGAGCGTGTTATCACACGCTCTCGTCATCCTCATCATCATCATCCTGACAAATTTTCAAATTGTTTTTTTCTGCAAAGTCTAAAATAGATTGGTACAGCGCTGGATTGCTTTCTTTTAAGCGCTCATCGAGTAACACACATTTAAAACCTTGTTTGTTGACGGTGGACTGTAGCAGGGGAGAGTAATGGATCCGGCTATTGCGAAAAGTAGCGCCACGCCCACTCATGCGCTCGGCCCAATCACTCGGGCGAAATTTTTGCCCTTCCTTGGTTACGCCTTCGATGAGAATAGTTTTATCTTTTTTATCATTCATATTGACTAGGTTCACATGACCTTATTATTATAGGGTTCTTTACTCAACTATTGTGCCAAGTATGAAACATAAGCGACAATTTACTAAAAACATTTATCTATTACCGAATTTATTAACCACAGCCGGTTTGTTTGCTGCGTTCTACTCAATCGTCGCCGCCCTCAATGCGCAGTTTGAAACCGCTGCTATTGCTATTTTTATCGCAATGATTGCGGATGCTTTTGACGGTCGCATCGCAAGATTGACGAATACTGAAAGTGATTTTGGCGCTGAGTACGATAGTTTGGCTGATATGGTCTCATTTGGTGTTGCGCCAGCACTGTTGGTTTATAGTTGGTCGTTACATTCCCTTGGTAAATTTGGTTGGTTAGCTGCGTTTGTTTATACGGCCGCGACAGCACTTCGGTTGGCGCGATTTAATACCTTATTAGAGGTACAAGATAAACGTTATTTTCAAGGTTTATCATCACCAGCTGCCGCGGGCACCGTTGCGGGCATGGTGTGGCTGTTCCACCAAATGGGGATCGGCGGTCGAGCGATTGCAATTCTTATTGGTTTAAGTACGGTAATTTGTGCACTCTTGATGGTGAGTAATATCCGTTATTACAGCTTCAAAGATATCGATTTTAAAGGTCATGTTCCTTTTATTGCTATTTTATTAGTGGTCTTAGTCTTTGTGGGGATTTCACTTGATCCGCCATTCATACTTTTTGTGGCATTTGGCGGATACGCAGCCTCAGGGCCTATCAACCATCTTTGGCGTTGGTATCGTGTCAAAATTCGTAGACGGTGAATTTAATCCGCTTCACCAAAGCGATCGGCAATTAAGGCTTCGATATCATCTAGTAAGGCCGGTGCATCGTCACCTTCAGCAGCAATCATTAATGCTGTTCCTTTGCTTGCAGCCAACATCATGACGCCCATAATGCTTTTGCCATTGATGGTGTTGCCATCTTTAATTATTTTTAATTCACTGGCATAACGAGACGCATGAGCGACGAGTTTTGCTGCGGCACGGGCATGCAAACCGAGTTTATTGACGATTGTGACGTTTTTTTCTGGCATTAGTGTTTTACCGAGCAGTTAATTATTCCATCTTTACCACCACTCAAGGCTTTTTCCGCTAAATCACGCAAGCCGAGCTTAGGATAATTCATGACACGGATCAGCATTGGTAAATTTAAACCACTGATGACACGAATACGATTATCACACTCTAAATTGCCAGCGATATTACTTGGGGTGGATCCATACAAATCAGTTAAAACTAAAATTCCTTCGGTGGAATCTAAATTGTTAA